>CAZCRG010000035.1:0-16288 GCA_964501105.1 Candidatus Hydrothermarchaeota archaeon
ATTTAATACTTCAACAAAGGAGTGGTAGCTCAGACTGGGAGAGCGCTCGACTGAAGATCGAGCGGTCGGGGGTTCAAATCCCCCCCACTCCACTTTTACTAAGTGGTGGGTATGCGCGATAAGGAAAAGGAATTTTATGAAGAGAAAATTAGAATTTTAACTGAGAAAAGGGACTCACTTCTTCTTGAGCTTGAGGAAATGAAAAAACTAATTTCAAAGTTGGAGGAGGAAAACAAGAGTTTAAAAGACATTAAAAATGAGAATGATTTTCTTAAAAATGAATTGAGTCGATTATCAGAGGAACTTCAGCAGGCAAATTTAAAGATGAAGGAGAAGGAAATAATAGTAGAGAGGTTGAGAGAGGAGAATAAAACTCTTAAAAAAGACCTTGATGAAAATGAGGAGAAAGTGTTAGAACTAACAAATGAAAATGTTCAATATAAAACTAAAATAGATTCTTTAATGGAAGACCTGGAGGAAAAAAAAGTACAGCTTCTTGAAAAGGAGAGAGAAATTAAAGAACTATCCAAAAAAGTTACAGAGCTTGAAGTCGATGTAAAGACACTTGAGAGACATGTGGAAGAGTTAAAAGAGAAAAATTCCTTAAAGGAAAGAAAACTAGAAGAATGTGAAAAAGAGATTAAAAATAATAAAGAGAGAATAAATAAGCTTGAACTTGAGAGAGAGGATCTGATTAAGAAAGTTGAAAAATATGAAAATCTTCTCTAATTTTGTAAATCTCTGACTCATAGATTTAAATTTTGTTTTGGAGTTTATAATAATAATACAAGCCTTATAATTTTTTTCAGTTAAAAGCCAAATTATAAATACAAGGATAAACAATATTTATCTGGGGATAGATATGGACATGGATATTGTAATAAAGGAGAAGAGGGAGATAGAGGCGAGGAAAAAAGAGGATTTGAGCATCGACCCTGCCAACCTGGAACTCTTTGATAAGGCTGCTGAGGCAGGAATGGAGACCGTTTTTGACAGACTTCTGGCTCAGGAGCCAAAATGTGCCTTCTGTGCCAACGGCGTAAGCTGCAGAAACTGCCTCATGGGTCCCTGCAGAATAACCAACAAGGCTGACAAGGGAGTGTGCGGTGCAACGGCTGATGTGATGGTGGCAAGGGGGCTTTTAAGGAATGTCATAGGAGGGACATCCTCGCACTTAGACCATGCCAGGCATGTGGCATTGACTTTGCTTGAAGCTGCTCAGGGAAAGGCGCCCTACAGTATAAAGGATGAAGCCAAGCTGAGAAGCATTGGAAAAGCTCTTGGCATTGAGAATTCAGAGAGCATGGATGTCAAAGAGCTGGCAGTAAAGGTGGCAGAGCTTGCTCTGGAAGACCTTGGAAGGATGGAAGAAAATGGAGCAATGACATGGATAAAGCTTCATGCTCCAGAGGAAAGAATTAAAACCTGGGGGAAGCTTGGAGTTCTTCCTTCTGGAGGCTCGCTGCCTATAATTGAGGGAATGCACAGGACAAGCATGGGCAACGATGCTGACCCAGTGAATCTCCTCCTGGGCGTTGTGGAGGCAGGGATTTCAGATGGCTATGCTGGGCTGAGTATGAGCACTGACCTTCAGGATGTGCTCTTCGGCACCCCTAAACCCAAATTCAGCGAAGCTGGCATGGGAGTGCTCAAAGAGAACTACATAAATATAGCCTGCCACGGACACGTGCCAATACTCAGTGAAAAGATAGTTGAGGCTGCTGAAGCTCTCGAAGAAGAAGCTAAAAAGGCAGGTGCAGAGGGAATTAATGTAATAGGTATATGCTGCACAGGGAATGAGATTCTTGAAAGGCAGGGTATTCCTGTAGCTGGAAATGAGCTAAACTCAGAGCTTATAATTGCCACTGGAGCTATTGATGCCATGGTTGTTGATTATCAGTGTATATATCCCAGCCTTGTGCCTGCTGCCCAGTGCTTCCACACCAAGGTCTTCACCACAGCAAGGATTGTGAAGATACCAGGGGCAGAGCACATGGAGTTCAAACCAGAGAAGGCAGACGAAGTTGCAAGGGAGATTGTGAGGAAGGCCATAGAGAACTACAAGAATAGGGATGCCTCAAAGATTCACATACCCCAGTTTAAGAGCAAGCTCATGGCAGGCTTTACCCCAGAAGCTATTGTTGAGGTGCTCTCAAAGATAAATCCAGAAGATCCCTTGAAGCCCCTTATTGATGCCATTGCTCAGGGCAATATCAAGGGTGTGGTTGCTATAGTGGGCTGCAATAACCCCAGGGTGAAGCACGACTATATGCATGTGGAGATAGCCAGGGAGCTCATTAAAAATGATGTTCTTGTGATAGCCACTGGCTGCGCTGCCCATGCCCACGCCAAGGCAGGACTCATGGACCCTGAAGGTTATAAAATGGCTGGAGAGGGCTTGCAGAAAGTGCTAAAAGCTCTTGGGGAAGCGGCTGGCTTAGAGGCTCTTCCGCCAGTGCTTCACTTCGGCTCCTGTGTTGATAACTCAAGGGTAGCTGATTTAGTAACAGCTCTGGCAAACAAGCTTGGAGTTGCCATAAAGGATTTACCTGTAGTAGCAAGTGCTCCCGAGACAACAACAGAGAAGGCATTAGCAATAGGTACCTGGGCTGTATCCCTGGGAATAACAACCCATGTAAATCCACTGCCAAGAATTCTGGGTAGTGAGCTTGTAACAAAGGTCTTGACAGAAGATTTAGAGGAGCTTATTGGAGCAAAGTTTATAACTTCCCCGGATCCAAAAGAAACAGCAGAGATGTTTTTGAAAATAATAGAGGAAAAGAGAGCTAAGCTTGGCTTAGCCTCTTAAATTTTTAATTTTTCAGAGAGTTATATCCAGGTCTTCGCCTTCTATATCGCTGAGGAATTCTTCAAGCTCTTCAACCTCTATGAATAAAGCATCAATCTCATCCTCGCTGAAGGTGGTTTCAGTAGTTACCTCTGGAGCTGTGCTTTGTTCCTGAGTTACTGAAGCCTCTTCCTTCATTTGAGTCACCTTATCTTCTACTTTCTTCTCAGCTGGTGTGGAAGTGCAGCCTGCCAGAAGAAGGCTGATTAGGAGCATGGCTACGAGCAAAAACTTAATCCTCATTCTGGGCACCTCCATAGCTTACCTCCTCTGAAGTCCAGTTCTCCTCAGCCTGCATCCTGGCAGTCCTGTAGTAGCCTTCTCCGCTAAGCAGAGCTGTGCCTGTGCCTCTTGCATTAATCTCAAGCTCTGTGCCCTCTACCGCCACATAAATCCCGGTACCAGAAACTCTTGCACTTCCAAAGCCATAGTAGGTAACACTGCCGTCGCTGTTCTCCTGCTTCTCCCCTTCGCCACTAACTGCTATTTTTCCATCCTCAACTCTGACAGTCAGATTTCCATTACCATAGACCACAACAGTTCCATTAGCCTGAATCACTGCACTTCCATTGCCCTTTGCGAGGAGTGTTCCTGTACCGCCAATTTCAACCTGAGCTTTTCTGAGTTCTCTGAAAATCTGCTTTAAATCCCTGAACATCTCTTTTATGTACTTATTTGCCTCTCTCACAAAACTATTTCCTTCTCTGAATAGCTTATCGGCATCCTTTGGGCTGTCAATTTCATTAAATTTCTCTATGGCTTTGTCTCTGCTCTCCTTGGCAAGCTCCAGCTTCTCTCTGTAGTCCTCAAGGAGTGCCTCAAGCTCGGTGGTGTCGTAGCCATTCTCCTTGAGCACTTCAACTCTATCTTCCAGCTTCTGTCCAATCTCCTCTCCTCTTGTGAGGATTCTGTCAATCTTGGAGATAATTATTTTTCCTGAAATCTTCTTTACTTCAACTCTTACCTCGATCCACTTTTCTCTGACTTCTCTTGCAACTTCTACAAGCTGCTCTTTGTCCTCGGCAGCTTCAGCTTCTGCCTGTTTCTTTTCAAGCCAGGCTATATAGCTATCCAGTGTATCAAGAATTTCAGTTTTCTCCTCCTCTTCCAGACTCCTGGTGTGCTTAACTCTTACCTCCACCATCTCCAGGTGGGCTACCATAGCATCGAGACTTCTGAGCAGAAAATTCCTGGCTTTCTCGAGGGTTATGCCCCTTGGCTGGGTGCCTGCCTTCTCTCTCAGCTTCAAATAATCCTGTCTGGCACTCTTGTAGACTTTAAGGGACTGCAGGTATTTTGCTTTTGCAGCATTGTAGTTGTCAACCACTGCCCTGGCTCTCTCCTGGGGCTGGGCATAGCTCAGCGGCATAAAGCTTAAAAGAAGCAATGCCGCCAGAGCAACCGAAATTGCTTTTTTAAATTTCACTTTTTATCACCTCCGTTTTTGCTAACCATCCCTCTGATGTTGATAAATATAACCTTACTTTCAGAGAGTTGAACTTTAAAGCTTCATAATACTTTATATTTATTTTTAATGGCATATTTAACTTTATTTTCCTTTAGAGAAAAATATTTAAACCTCAGCACTAAGTTTATTCCTGATGAGAGCTTTACTGTTTGTGCTTATCAGTCTGCCCTTTGTTTATTCTGCCCAGATTTATGGCACAACCTACCACTGGGAAAACTTTGAGCCTCTAAGTGGTGTTGTTGTGGAGATTAACACAACACCAGAGCAGATGCTTGTTTCGAGAGATGGGAGCTATTCTTTTGTGATACCTGAGGGAAGCTACAAAATAACAGCAAAGTATTTCAGTGGCGGTGTACTAAAGCTGGAGGCTGAGGAGGAGCTTGAAGTTGTGGAGAATGGAAGCTATAGAATTGATTTAATACTCCTTCCAGCTCTGGAAGAGGAGTTTCTCTTTGATGATATTGATATAAGCATTCTTGAAGAGGATGTACCTGAGAGAAGAAACTATCTATTAATTGCAGTGCCTGTTGCTCTGATTCTCCTGCTCCTGGCTTATTACCTCCATAAGAAGAGAGGAACCAATAGGAAGGTAGAGGAGGATACAGAGGAGGACACTCTGCCTGAGGACCTTGCAGAGTTGCTGGATATTATTAAGGATGAAGGTGGAAGGATAAAGCAGAAGGAACTCAGAAAGAGGCTGGGGTGCTCCGAGGCAAAATTAAGCTTGATGCTTGCTGATCTCGAACATAGAGGTAGGATTAAAAAAATTAAGAAAGGAAGAGGCAATATTATTATAATTAAATAATATTGCAACTTTTTTACCCGAGCTTCTCTATGAGTTCGTCGACAGGCATGGCAGGAAGTGTCATAGTTCTTACTGTACCTCTTGATGCAAGTTCAATCATAGCTCTTGCTATAGTGACATTATCCTCGGCTTCTACAATATTAACAAAGTCGAACTTTCCGAGAGTGAGATACTGGCCAATAACCTTTACCCCCATTTTTTCGAGTTCACTGTTAACCTCTTTTACTCTTTCTGGCTTTGATTTTAGTGTTTTTGCTCCCTCATCTGTCAGTTTTGATAGAACAATATATACTCCCATATTTTCACCTCCACTATATACTTTATACCTCTTAATATAAAAAATTAGAGGTGTTACTTTTCTATTTTATGAACATGAAGGAAGTTGTTGCAGAAAGTTTTGAAATTCTACAGCAGAAGTGGCTGGCCAGCTTTGATATGCTTCTCGAGTTGAAAAAAAACAAATTTTCTGTTCCAAGAGCAAGTGAACTTTTAAGGCATGTCAGGTCCATGATAAATGAGGCTGCTCTCAATAAGGCTGCTGATGAGAAATTTTTTGCTAAAGCTGAAAATCTTCTCGATGAAGCACAAAGAGAGATTTTCTTTGTTGCTGAACCCCTGGGCAAGGAGTTTCTTGAGCGCTGGGATGATGTATTCAAGAAAATTATGGCAGGAGAGAAGTATGGCGAGTACACCTTTAATTCTTCAACCTTTTATCCCCATTTGCCCAGAGGGGCCTACTGGGTGAGGCTTAAGCAGCCCAAGGAGGCTACACCACAGAGGCTCAGAGAGATAGCCAAGGCATGCGACGTTTTAATAAAAAGACATCAGAAGGAGCACATTATTATTACTGGCAATAAAGAAAAGGTGAAGAAGGCTCTTCAGGAGCTGGCAGTATATTTAAAAAAGAACTGATACTTATTTAAAAGTATGATAGTAGATGCTCATATTCACAGTGTAGAAGCAGTTAAAGAGAAGAATCTATTCTGGGGCTGTTTTATTCCCAGGCCCGAGAGTTTTAATGAGGCTGATATTGAGAGACTGAACGACCTTTCCAGGGAGAGAGTCTTTGGCAGAGAAGAGATTATAGGCTTTGCTGCAGTTAATCCAGAAGCTGGAGAGATTGAGCTGGATAGAGCCATAAGAGAGCTTGGATTTAAGGGCTTAGCCCTCGATACAGCTTCAAACTTCAGCTTTTCTAGAGATGAAGTCTGGAGACTTCTGGAGCAGGTTCAGGAGCTTGATATCCCTGTTTTTATTCATTCAGAACCTTATAAGAGTAGTTTTGATGTGGATGAAGTAAATGAAGTGGTTATAAGTTTTCCTGAGATAAACTTTATATTTGCCCATCTGGGTATAAGGGAAGGTGAGGATTTTATAAGGATTGTTCCTGAGAGGAATGTCTTCTTTGAAACCTCAGGCGTTGGTAGTGATTTACTCACTAGAGCTCTTGAAACTATACCCAGTGAGAGGCTGGTTTTTGGTTCTAATGCAGAGGGAAAATATCCTCAGGAAGAGATAGATAAAATAAATTCTCTTCCCATAGCTGAGGAGGATAAGCAGAAGATATTCTTTTCAAATATGGCAGAACTACTGGAAATTGAGCTGCCAGAGGAGAATAAGAAAAAAGGTTTTGGAACTTTTATTTCAGGATTTATCAAAAAATTTCAGTAGCTTCTTGTTATCAGGAATTTTGACAGTACTATTATCTTTTCAATTGATGGATTCTTAATGCCCAGAGAATTGAGCTCTTCTAAGGCTCTGTTCTCATACTCCTGTGCCATTTTTATTGAAAATTCTCTTGCTTTTACCTTTTCAAGTATGCTGAGTACCTTTTCAACCTCTTCTTCTGTTAAAAACCCTTTTTTTGAATAAACTTCCTGCAGGTACTCCTTGTCTTCCCGGGAAGCCTTCCCCAGAGCATAGATTACAGGCAGAGTCTTCTTTTTATTCCTTATGTCACTTGCTTTGGGCTTGCCAGTTTTCTCACTCCATATTCCGATTATATCATCAACTATCTGGAAGGCTATCCCGATATTTCTTCCAAAACTTCTGAAATGCTCAATTTTCTTTTCATTGTCAGTGGCGAGCATTGCCCCAATCCACAGAGAGGCTTCAACAAGAGCTGCTGTCTTTTTGTAAATCATTTTGAGGTAGAGGTCAAGATCGACACTAATTTTCTTCTCAAAACTCATATCCAGGTATTGCCCTTCGCAGAGTTCCATTACTGTGTCGTTGAGGACTTTAAGCACTTTTAGTACCTTGCCATCTCCTACATTTACTTCCTGAAGCCTCAGGGCTGCAAGATTGGCAAGCACATGCATTCCATCTCCAGCATTTATGGCATGCTCAACACCAAAACGCTTCCATACAGTGGGTTTACCCCTCCTGGTTTCATCTCTGTCTTCAATATCGTCATGAATAAGAGAGAAGTTGTGGATTAACTCAATAGAGGCTGCAGCCGGGAGTGCCTTATCATATACTCCAGCCAGACTATGATAGGCAAGGAGGCAGAGTGTGGGACGGAAACGTTTTCCTTTGTATCTCTCCACAGGTTCAAGGTTTTCATCAATCCATCCTAAGTGGTATTTCATCATATTGTAGAGTTCATCAGGGAAGTTTCTACCCTCAAAAACCTTCTTTATTTCTCTGTCTATAATACCAATATGCTCCTCTAAAATACTCTCTGCATTCATGGCTATCCACTTATGGAAGTTTACTTAAAGCTACTTAAATTTTCCTATTTGACTTTATTGTTACAATACTGGTTTGTATTTCTATAGTAATGTTACTGGCATTAATTATTTTAATTGAGTAATTAAAGGATACTTTATTCTCTAATAAAGTAAATTTTAGGTAAGTTTTAAGTAACACTTTTTTTATTACTTATATGGTGGATTTTATGGAACTTCTTAAGAAGACACTGGAAAATATTAAACCTCTTGACAATGCTGCAATGGAAAAGGCAAAGGAAAGGCAGGATGATTTAACAAAGCCTCAGGGCAGCCTTGGGAGGCTTGAAGAGATAAGTATAAGGATGGCTGGAATACAGGGTAAAGCTCTGCCTGAGATTAAGGATAAGGTGGTTTTCACCTTTGCTGGTGACCATGGGGTAGCGGAGAATGGTGTAAGTGCCTATCCCAGTGAGGTTACAAAGCAGATGGTTTATAACTTTCTTAACGGTGGGGCTGCAATAAATGTTCTTGCCAGACATGCAGGGGCGAGAGTGATTGTGGCAGATTTGGGCGTGGCTGAGGATATTGAGGCAGAGAATCTTATTGTGAAGAAGATAGGCTATGGAACAAAGAACTTTGCCAAAGAACCTGCCATGACAAGAGAGCAGGCTGTAAAAGCCATAGAGGCCGGGATTGAAATTTTTGAAGAGAATTTTGGAAAGGCAAGTGTTGTGGCTCTCGGTGATATGGGCATAGGCAATACCACATCAAGTTCTGCGATATGCGCTGCTATAACAGGAAGGCCTCCTGAGGAAGTTACAGGTCGGGGCACTGGCATAGGAGAAGAAGCCTACCAAAGAAAGGTTGAGGTTATAAAGAAAGCTCTTGAGCTTCACAAGCCCGAGGCTAAAGATGCTATAGATGTTCTCAGCAAGGTTGGAGGTTTTGAGATTGCAGGCCTTGCTGGGGTTGCTTTAGCTGCAGCCTCAAGGAGAGTTGCAGTTGTAAGTGACGGCTTTATTTCCACAGCTGGAGCATTGATTGCCTACACTTTAAATCCTCAGGTAAAGGACTATATCTTTGCCGCCCATAGAAGTGTTGAGGTCGGGCATAAAGCTATGCTGGATCATATGGGCCTTGAGCCTCTTCTTGACCTGAATTTGAGGCTGGGCGAAGGCACAGGGGCTGCTCTTGCCATGAATATAATAGAGGCAGGAGTTAAGATATTGAGAGAGATGGCCACATTTTCCAGTGCTGGAGTGAGCAGAAAGGCAGAATAATGTATGGAATCAGAGGGATAGCGAGTTCTCCCTCCTTCTCCTTACTGCCTTCGGGTAACCTCAGCGGTTATATCAGTGTAACTGTTGCGTAAGCAACCGGGGTTTAGAAAGGGGGTTATATTTCTGAATCTGTTGCGTCAGCAACTGGGGTTCAAGGAAGGGGGTTCTAATATTTAGTACCCTTATAAACCCCCTTCTGTTTTATTTTAATATGTTACATAAGCTTGAGGGAGGGTAGTTTACTATTTTAGGGTGATATCATGGCAGAGGATTTAGCATGTATTTCCTGCGGTACTTATTTTACTGTAGGCGGGGGCTTTGTGAAGTTTGAGTGCCCTGAATGTGGAAATGTTATTGTGAGATGTGATAGGTGCAGAACCCTTGGTAAGCGCTATGTATGCGAGTGCGGCTTTACCGGACCATGAGGTGTGAGAATGGCAGAAGTATTATTAACCCTGAAAATTATGCCAGCAAGTGCTGACACAGACCTTGAGGCAATATCTGAAAGTTTAAAAAATGTTTCCTCAGGCAGATTTAACAATCTTGAGAAGGAACCTATAGGCTTTGGTATAGTGGCACTTAAAGCAGGTTTTGTTGTTCCCGAGGAGGAGGGAGCCAGCGACAAACTTGAGGAAGAGATTAAAAAAATAGAGGGTATTGGAGAGGTTGAGATAGTGGCAAGCCACAGGCTCCTCTGAGCCTTATTCCGTCTTTTTCTTCCTTGTTACTGCTGCCAGTATAAGGATTGCTAATACTATAGCTATTCCTGCATATATCTTTATATCCATTCCCTGAGTATCTGCTGTCTCTTTACCTGTAACTGTTATTGGCACTGCTATTTCCTGGGTATACACATTGTCGTCTCCAGCCTCGCTGTCTCCAGTACACCTTATACTCAACCTCAGCCTGTAGTCCTTGGGCAGGGCATCTTTTGCTATGGAGAACTTTATTGCTGCCTCACCCTCTTCTCCTGTCTTTAAAGTGCCTATGTAGTCACTCCTCACGTCGAAGTCAAAGGGCTGGGAGGCTTCTCTTATCACTCTTATGTCTGTATTCTCAGCTTTCTCTCCCCCTGTGTTTTTAACCTTAACTTTAAGGACAACACTATCACCTGCAGAGGGGGTTTCCGGGGTGCTCTTAATACTCACAACATCAAAGTAGGGCCTCGGTTCTACGAGAATATTAACCTCTTCCTCTTCAGTGTAGCTTTTGCCTGTGGAATCTTCGTAGGTGAGCCTCAGAGGTATGGTGTAGCTCTCTGCTACTGCTCTATCATCAATGTCTATATGAAACTCTCCTGTAACTGCAGAAGCTGGAAGGACTGTTCCCAGAAATGCTTCAGTACTACCTGAGAAGCTGGGAGAAAAGGGTTCTTTTAGAAGTAACTTTGCCCTGAGATTTCTTGCCTCACTTTCTCCAGTATTTGCTATAGTCACAACAATCTTCACATTGTTGTTACCACTTCTTATTTCAGAGGGTACAGTTATAATATTGGAAATTCCCAGGTCTATCTTTCCTCTTACAAGTACTGCAAGGTTAATTGTCTGGGATTTTGGTCTCAAATACTCATCTTTCCACTCTATTAGCAGTGGAACATAATAAACACCATCTCTTGTTCCAGGTTTAACATAAACTTTGTAGCTCACCTCAACCTCTTCATTCTGGAGTATTGCACCAAAGTACTGCTCAGAGCTTTTCCCTTCTATAAATTTGCCCACATACTTCTTTGAGGTTCCCACGGGGTCAATGGGTGAAACATCGCTGGGGTCGAGAGTTACTCTTGTGTAGACTGCATAGTTTGGTGCAAGATTTTTTAAGGTAAAATTCAGCTCACTAGTGCTGTCGGGCTGAAAAACTTCAGGAGAGACCTTGGTAACATAGAAGTCTGCATCTACACCATATATAGCGCCAAAGCTAATAGCTACCACCAGTAATAAAACCAACTTTTTCATCATCTTACCTCCTTTATTTTATTAAGAATTAAAATGAGAGAGGGCACTATTGTTAGGGCTGAAAACATACAGGTTAGAACTCCAATACTCATGACAGTTGCTAGATCTTTCATAAAGCTGAGCTGACCAAGAGCCATGGCTCTAAAGCCAATCAATGCAGCCAGAGTTGTGACTGTCATGGGATGGATTACATTCTCCAGGGTTACCTTCAGAGCCTCCTCTGGAGCCCTCGCCCTTCCAAAGTATCCCTGCACCTCCTGGAGATAGCGCCCTATTATCTGGATTGCAAAGTCTATACCGATACCCATAATCATACTCGCAACGCCAGCCATGGTGGAGGAGATTTTAATTCCCAGAGCACCAATAAGGCCGAAGGCCCAGAAGGTTCCGAGGCTTACACTCAATATGGGGAGAAGACTGAATCTTATGGAGGCAAGAACAATGGTGGTGAGCAAAAGTATTCCAAGGAAGGAGAATTTTGTTGTTTTCTGCATATCTCTGGAAGTGTGTTCGAGGAAGATCTTGGAAGTTGCAGGATCACCCGTGGCAACAGCTCTCACTCCTGGCGGAGGAGTAATAGAGGAGATTGTACTCTCTAAGACTTCCATAAATTCAATCTCTTTTCCATCAACATTGCTCAGCCTGAGCCTGATAAGGGCTGTTGTTCTATCCTGACTTACAAGAGTATTGCTCATAGGAGAATTTTTAAGAGCCAGCTTGATTTCATCAGCAGTATTTGGTATCCTGCCCTCCTCTGATATATAGTCAACATAGCTGATGCTTCCAGTAATACTCTCAAGTTTCTCCACCTTCTTCTGAAGGAAGTAGATATATCTCGCCACCTCAGGCTCTCTTATGTCCTTCACAGAATGCTCAGAGTTCAGAGATGGGTCGATAAAAACAACTATAAACATATTACTGGACCCGAAGAACTGATCTTCTGCAATCTTAAAGCCTCTTATAACCTCCAGCTCCCTGGGGAACATCTTAACATGGGATGTAGCTTCCATCTCTATATTAGAGACTTCAGAATAAGCAGCGAGAGTGATGAGAATTCCAAGAGCAAGAAGAATAAGAGGATGCTTCGATGCAAAACTGGCATAGCCCTTTATTATATTCACAGCAATCCCCTCCTGTCAAAAAGCACTATAATAGCCGGGTTAATCACAACGGCAGCGAGGTAGCTGTAGAATATTCCCAGAGCCAGAGTAGCGCCCATCTTCTGAACCATGGGCATAGTGGCAAAAAGAAGGGCAAGAAAGCCTGCGATTGTTGTGGAGGCTGAGCCGGTTATATTTAGACCAACCCCCGGCACTATAACTTTTAGAATCTCTTCAGATTTTCTGCCTTTCACCTTCTCCTCCTCATACCTCTTCACAACAAATATGCCGTACTCAACACCAAGGCCGAGAATCATGGCACCAACGCCAACAGTGCCAATACTCAGAGGGATATTCAGATGCCCCATGGTGCCCAGTGTCCAGATAACAGAGAGGGTTAGGGGGATAAAAACTACAATGCCTTTTGTTAGAGATTTCTGAATTAAAATCAGGAGCAGGAGAATAATTAGAGCAGCTATGCTCATGGTTAAAATTGCATCGTGAATTAGAAGCTCAAAGAGAGTAACCCTCATGGGTGGTGTTCCTGTTATTAAAGTTTCAACACCAGATGGCTTCTCAGCATTACTAACAATCTCCCTTACTCTCTCCACCAGGGCCCTATTTCTGGCTTCACTTTTACCTATATCTGAATAAGTATAGATTACAGTTGAGGTGTAGTCGGTGCTGTAAAAATCTTTTAGCTGTGGGATTAGCTTTACAAGCTGTTTGCTCTGCTCAAGACTTTCTGGTATTCCTGTCTTAGAATAAATTGGGTAGAAGGAAAAAACATAGCTTATATCGCGTTCCTCCTCCAGGTTTCTGTGAATCTCCCCCACCATTCTTATTACTCTGGGATCTCTTATATCTGTCACTCTACTGGAGGAATCACTTTCTCTGTTGAGCTTTACCACAATTATTATGCTGTCAGAACTTCCAAACTTCTCTCCCACTTCCTCCATCTTATCTATAGCTTCTATACCTGAGGGAAGCTCCTTGCTCAGATCTGTCTGAAGATTTATTTTTGGAACGCCAAGAAGCATAATGCCTGTGAAGATTAAGGCAGCTAAGACTGCTGTTCTGTAATGTTCTGCCTGAAATCCTGCAAGTTTTAGAAGAACTCTTCTCAAAAACATATTACCACTGTAGGTGGTTAACAGAAAAATAGATAAAGCTTACCATATATAAAGTTTTTTATGGATATACTAAGCAGCCTGAAACTCTTTGGACTCAACAAGTATGAAGCTCTTGCCTATATCCAGATTGTTAAATCTGGTGTTGCCACAGCAAAAGAGGTGAGCAAAGGCTCTGGGGTTCCCTACTCAAGAGTGTATGATGTTCTTGATTCTCTTGAGAAGAAGGGGTGGGTTCTTGTTGAAACATCAAAGCCACAGCGTTTCAGGGCAAAAAAAATTGACATAATTCTTGATGAAAAGAAGAATGAGGTTATAGAAGAGCTTGAGGAAGCGAGAAAAGAGCTTATTGAAGAGCTTCTTCCCTACTTCCATGAAGATATAAGGAAGGTGGGAGTGTGGACTATAAGGGGGATCAGAGCTATACATTCAAAGGTAATAGAGATGATTGGCTCCAGCAGAGAAAGTTTGGATATAGTTGTACCCTTCTTACCTGAGGGCTTTGAGGAGGAGATAAGAGAGGGCATTAATACTATAAGAAAAAAGCTGGAGGAGGGTGTAAAACTCAGACTCATAGCTGGACAGAATATAGTTGAGAGGTTGGGTGCTCCAGAAAAGGGCTGTGAGGTCAGAGTTTCCGGGGAGCGTATGGGCTGGGTGATCATTGCTGACTTGAAAGAGGTGCTCTACGGTGTATTTTCGCCCCCTGGCAATGAAGTTGGCATATGGAGCAATGAGCCTGAAATGGTGAGAATAAGTGGGATTATGTTCAACTATTTATGGGAGGGTTCCAGACAACTTGAGACTGGTGAATGAAATCCAATTTTTCACTTGTGAAGCTTCCCTCTGGGTGCAATGAGTAAAGGTGCCGATTACCCCAAGAGTCTTGATATTATAAAGGAAGCTATAAAAAAGGAGAAGAATGTGGCCAATTTTCCCAATAGTGAAAGAGCCATGTGGCTTGATTATATGCCTTCGCCGCCGAAGATATATGGGAAGAAGAAGGCTGAGGTTGTTTACTTTGTTGGTTGTATGGCGAGCTTTTCTCCCCAGATTCAGGATATCCCTGCAGCCTTTGCTCAGATTCTTGAAAAAGCTGGCGTTGACTTTCTAATTCTTGGCGAGAAGGAGTGGTGCTGCGGCTATCCTCTTATGGGCGCTGGAATGTCTAAAGAGGCTGAGGAGCTTATTAAGCATAACACTAAGGTTATTGAGAAGACTGGAGCAAAGATGGTGGTCTTTTCCTGTCCAAGCTGCTACAAGACTTTTAAGGAGCATTACAGTATCAATGCTGCTCTTCTCCACCACACCCAGTTTATTGAGCTTCTCATAAGGGAGGGGAAAATAAAGCTGGGTGAAATTGAGAAAAAGCTCACCTACCACGATCCCTGCGACTTGGGAAGGCATTCAGGAGTTTATGAGGAGCCCAGGCAGGTTATCAAAAGTATTCCAAAGGCTGAATTTGTTGAGCTGGAGAAGAACAGAGAATTTGCCACCTGCTGTGGCGGTGGAGGTGATTTAGAGCTGGTAAAGCCAGAGCTTACCACCAGAATATCTCTTGAGGTGGTGGAGGAGGCAAAGGAGGTTGAAGCTCAGACCATAGTAACTGCCTGCCAGCAGTGCAAGAGGGTAATTAAAAAAGGTGTAGCTGAGTCGAAGGAGAAGCTTGAGGTAGTGGATATAGCTGAAATTGTTCTTGATGCAATGGAGGAGTGAACTACCCTTCGCTTACTCAAGGGGCTTCCTGCTTCACAGAAAGAACTTTCCCTGTAATCACCTCCATGTAAGAGATGACACAGTGTAGAGGTTCTCTCTCCACAGGCCTTCGTGACTGTCCCAGCCCCACATCCAATATGTTCAGGGAGGTGTTATAGTCTCCGTCAGCCTCCCAGCCGCATTTCGGGAATTGCCTGTCAATTAACTTTAAATTATTCACAACACAACCATATTTAGCACATCTTCTTGATGTATTTGCAGGATTTACTTTTGCCACTCACCTACCAGCTCTCTCAGCCCTGTAGGAGAACAGTTGAACGAATCCTGGTCATGCTATATCAATTATATAAAGAGGGTGTTGGTAGCATCAATAAGTTAAAGCAGCCCCTTCACCCTGAAATCCACAAGACACTTTACTTTTGTTTCTATTCCAATTCTCTCTGATATTTCTCCAGCCATAACTGTAGAAATTCTCTCTAAATCCTCCCTCATCTTCTCCTCAAGATAAGTATCCCTTTTTCCTGTGAGTCCGCCTGAGTAGTGGGCTGTAATATTGACAACAAATTCCAGAGCATTTCCCTCTCTCCCGGCAGTGACTATAATGCAACTCTTTTTAATTTTCGGAATTTTAGTAATCCCTTGCTCAATACTTTCTCTAAGTTCCCTAGCAATATCCTCCATATTTCTTCCCTGAAAGGCATATTCAAAGAGTATTGAGCTGATTACTTCATCAGGGGGCTCTTTAATTCCATATTTCTTTAGAATCTCTTCTCTCTCTCTTGATCTCTGAGGGCTGACTTCAACAGGGACTTCTATAGGATTCTCAACTTTTTTCTCCACTCTTTCACTTTTATTCTCAGGTTTTTCTTCAACTACAATCTCAAATTTCTCCTCTTTAATAAGAGATTCTGGATAATACTCTTTTATCATCTCCATTTGAAGATCAGTAATCTCAAAGACACTAACCTCTGGCTCCTTGATTATATCATCGAAAAGTTTAGTATAAGCAGTATTTCCATAACATTCCTCACCTGAGTAGTGATAGGCAGCTATTACCTCCCCATGTTCAACTATTAGATACCCATCTGAGAAATACCCTCTATAATTTGTGGTAAGCCTGAGATAACCCCTCTCCAAAGCCCTTATATTCTTTATAACCTCTTCCCTGTTTTCTACCCTGAAGCTTTTAATCTCTTTATCTTCAGGTAATTTCATTTCAACCCTAAATTATTTTGAAGTTATTATATATAAACTTTTCTTAAATGTAGTGTGACAACACATCTGTCCGCTTTTGTTGTCAGCACATATGTCCTATTC
>CAZCRG010000036.1:0-16276 GCA_964501105.1 Candidatus Hydrothermarchaeota archaeon
GGTTATAGTTACCGGGCATACCCACTCACCAGTATTCACAAAAGTTGGGGGTATAACAATTATAAATCCTGGTAGTCCTACTGTTCCAAGATTTAGCCCTAAAACTTTTATTCTTGCAGATTTTAAGTCAGAAATTGAAGTTAGAATTCTAAATATATAGGTTATTCTTCCTTTTTTATAAATTTTCTGATTTTTGAAAATACAATATAAACCACAATAAGCACAATAACCACTGGCAATAGCGTTCCTGTGAGTACTATTAAACCTCTTGTTGTGTCAATAAATCCATCAACTGCTTCTCTCAGAGCACCTCTTAATCCAATTTCTCCAGTTATAGGCTCAGGTTCAGAGAGTTCTATCTGAATACTTGCAAATTCCACTCTGTTGTTGAGATATTTTATTCTTCCCTGAAGTCTTTCTATCTCTCCTCTTACCCTCTCAAGTTGCTGTTCTACTTTTAACATGTCTTCAACTGTCTGTGCCTTATCGAGCATATCAAGATATCTTTTTTCCTGTCTTTCATAGTTTCTCAATCTTGCTTCTATATCAATAAATTCTTCAGTAACATCCTTACCCGACAGGCTTTCTGATTTCACTCTTCCAGTTTTTCTGAGTTCTTCCAGTGTATTATTAAAATTAGAAGCTGGAACTCTTGCATTTATTGATGCGTGTTTTCTTCCTCCACCTGTCTCATACTTCTGTGAGTTTGATATGTATCCCCCCTTAGAAGATATAATTTTTAATACTTCCTGGTATGTTTTGTCTATACTCTCTACTTCAATAACCAGGTTTGCAGAGTATATAACTTTTCTATCCTGAGTTGAAGTTTCATAAGACTGAGTTTCGTAGGCAGCAGGAGCCATTTCTCTCGCTGAAACAGCTTTTTCCTCAATTATTTCTGATGGGGGTATGGATTCAGCTACCTTACCCGAGGAAGCACAACCAGAAAAAATTATCATTACAAAGAGAAACATTATAAGTAAATACCTCATAATATTAAAAGTTGCAGCTATACAATATAAAGCTATTCCCTGCATAGGGACAGAACTCCACAGGCTTTGGGAGGTTTTATATGGTTAGGATACCCGGGGTATAATATGAAGAAGAAGCATACTTTTACAGTGATTGTTGAGAAGGATGAAGATGGCTTTTATGTTGCAGAGGTGCCAGATTTAAAGGGTTGCTACACACAGGGTGAAACTCTTGAGGAAGCTCTTGAGAACATAAAAGAAGTCATTGAGCTATGCTTAGAGGCTGAGGGGGACATTGAGCCAGTCAGGAAGGAGATTGTGGCTGTGCAGAAGATAGAAGTTGAAGCAAGATGAAAATACCACCTCTCACCGCCGAGAAAATAGTAAAGATACTCCTGAATAAGAATTTCGAGATAAAAAGGCGTAAAGGAAGTCACATTCAGCTTGAGGATGATGAGGGAAGGAGAGTAACTGTGCCAATGCATCCCGGCAGAAAGACAGGAAAAGGTCTGCTCAGAAAAATTATGAGAGATGCAGAGTTATCACGAGAAGAGCTGATTAAACTGATAGAGGAAGTCTAATCTCGGGCATAGGGACAGAACTCCGCTATCTTCTCTTCAGCAATCTGCTTCATCGGGTCTGGAAGGTTCCTAAGCCTGGTTTTATCTGCTCATGTCTGCGCTCCCACTCGGTGAAGGGATGGCTTGACTGCTCTTCCTGGATTTTGCCCCAGGGTCATCTATTCCTGCACAATATTTATAAGTAAGCAGGGTGAAATCCTAACCTATGCCCAAGAAGAGCAAAGAAGATAATAATAAAAAAATTGCTGCCCTTGTGATTATTGTAGTTACAGTTCTTGGAATGTTCGCAAGTGGTTTGCTGAGTAATATTTTTTCAGGAAAAGAACCAGAAAAAGTTTCTCTCAAAGATTTAAACAAAAAGGAGCAGGTTTACAATCTTACAGATGCAGGCTATATAAAGCTCAGACATTTAGTTGAGAATAAGACAATTTATACTCCCTCAGGTATAGAGAAAATATATACAAATGGAACTCATATATTTGTTGATTTTAACCATCCCCTGGCAAATAAAACACTGATTTTTGAAATCACATTAGTAAAGGTTGAGAGGAATGGAGCTGAGGTAAATGAAGCCAGAGATGGTGATACAGTTACAATTGATTATATCGGTAGATTTACAAATGGTGAGGTTTTTGATACTTCATTAAGAGAAGTAGCTGAGAATAATAGTATTCCTAAGGCAGATACTTTTCAGGAGAAGCCAGTCTATAGCCCCATAAGTTTTATTCTTGGTTCAGGTGAGATAATTGAGGGTGTGGAGGAAGCTGTAAGAGGTATGAAAGTAAATGAGACAATTGAAGTGGCTATCCCTCCGGATAAGGCTTATGGATACTATAGTGATGATCTGGTAACAATAATACCTGTAGAGGAAAAGATTCCTAGAAAAGCACTCCTGAAGCGTTATATTGAGATACCTGTTAAAGAGTTTGACCCTCAGGGAAATCTAAAGCCAGGAGATACAATTTTAATCCCGGGGACTGATATAAATGCATCAGTGGTCAGTGTTAATAATGATAAGATGATTCTTGAGCTTCTACTTAAATTAGGAGATATTGTAAATACAGGAATGCCTTTCAATTCAACAGTTGTTGCAATTTACCCTGAGGTAATAGAGGTTGAATATAATGTAACAGTCGGGCAGGTTGTACATTTTAGAAATCTGCCCTGGAATAGCACAATAATTGAGGTTAGCTAAGGATTTTTCTGAGATAATCCTTCAACTCTTCGCCAGATTCACTCTGAAGGGCAATCTCAATACTACTCTTCATCCATGAAGTTTTGTTCCCGATATCATATACTTTTCCAGAGAATTTGTAACCAATAACTTTCTCCCCTGATTCAATTAATCTTTTAATAGCATCTGTTAGCTGGATTTCTCCACCCTTACCTTTCTCTCCTCTCTCAAGAATATCGAAAATTTTACTACTCAATATATATCTTCCCACAATAGCCAGGTTTGACGGTGCTTCTTCAATTGAGGGTTTCTCTACAAGGTCTTCAATTATAAAGCCACCATCTTCCAGTTCTCTTCCCTTCTTTACAACTCCATACTTTACTACATCCTCTGACTTAACTTCCTGAAGGGCAATGACACTTGCTCTGTATTTTTCATGTAGTTTAAGAATTTCACTGAGGCAGTAAGGTTTTGTTATTACATCTCCAAGCAGGACTGCAAAGTAGCTATTCCCAACAAAATCCTTGGCCTGAAGGACGGCATGTCCAAGGCCCAGTGCCTCTTTCTGGCGTACATAGTTTATATCCACGAGTTCACTAATCCTTTTTATCTCTCTGAGCATATCAACTTTTCCTGACTTTTCCAGAAATATTTCAAGTTCAGGATTTCTGTCGAAGTGGTCTTCAATTGCTCTTTTTCCTCTTCCAGTAACCATGAGGATATTCTTTAAACCAGAGTTTAGAACTTCTTCTACAACATATTGAATAGTTGGCTTGTCGAAAACAGGGAGCATCTCTTTGGGTTGAGCTTTTGTAATGGGAAGAAATCTTGTACCATGGCCTGCGGCAGGTATTACAACTTTAAGACATTCTCCTCTCCCTTCGTAGGCCTCAAAGACAGCAATAAATTCAAGATTTTCTTTTCCGGTGTTAAATACTCTATGAAATGTACCCTTTGGTACAGTAAAAATATCTCCTGCTCTGGCAGAGAATTTCTTATTTCCAAGGAGAATTTCTCCCTCCCCTGATATAAAGTGGTAAACCTCTTCAGCATTTTCGTGTGAATGTCCTGTTGTGGATTTATCAGGGTGAAGTACAGTGAGAGATAGCACAAGGTCTTTCATTTTTATATCATAAACTTCATAGCGCTCATCCTTCTTGACAAGCCTCCCTTTTTTCCTCAGCTCTTCTGTACTCAGCTTTAATGGCTCCATCTCATACCTCCTTGGGATATCTTCTAACTATTTTGATATAAATTTTATGCATTCGCTACCGTAGGGTCCAAAGTTGTCTTCTCCCACTACAATAAAGTGACATTTTGTTATTCTTTTTCCACATCTCTTACAATGAGATAGGCAATCTTTCCTGAGCACTCTATAATTTAATGGTTCTTCATTCAGGATATATATTCTTTTTTTATCCCGTTTTATAATGCCCCTGGCTTCCCCTAGAGCTAAAGTTTGATATGCCACTTCGTTTAGTTTAGAAACACTTTTTATTATCTCCATAGCTTCCTTTAGACTGAGTTCCCCTCTGGCAAGAGATAGAAGTCTTAATGCCTGCTCGACTTTTTTTTCAATCATACTAAAATTTATATTCAGTGGGATTATAATATTTCTCCAATATATAGAATATCAAGAGAGGATGAGGATGATAAAGCAGGTACCAAAGGAGCTAAACCTCAGAGCTGTGGAGGATAAATATCAGAAATGGTGGGAAGAGAATAAGATTTATGAGAAGGTCAAGAAAGAACTTCAGGACAAACCAGCTTATTATTTTCTGGATGGTCCACCCTATGCCAGTGGAGCAATACATTTAGGGACTGCCTGGAATAAAATAATGAAAGATTCAATATTGAGATATCTCTCAATGAAGGGATATAATGTAAGAAGGCAGCCAGGCTGGGATTGCCATGGATTACCTATTGAGGTTAAGGTAGAAAAGGAACTGGGAATTAAGAATAAGAAAGAGATTGAAAAGGATGTTGAGAGCTTTATAAATGCCTGCAGAGAATGGGCTTTAAAACATGTCGGTATAATGGAGGAGCAATTTAAGAAGCTTGGTATATGGATGGACTGGGAAAAGCCCTATATGACACTTAAGGATGATTATATTGAGTCTGCCTGGTGGACAATAAAGCAGGCTCATGAGAAAGGTTTACTTACAAAAGATTTGAGGGTGGTAAGCTGGTGCCCGAGATGTCAGACAGCTCTTGCAGAAGCTGAGCTTGAATATTCAGATAGGACAGATCCAAGTATATATGTAAAGTTTCCAGTTGTAGGTAAAGAAAATGAGTTTATTTTAATCTGGACTACAACTCCCTGGACTCTTATAGCCAATCTTGCTGTAATGGTGCATCCTGAATTTGATTATGCAAGAGTAAAAACCTCCCAGGGTATTCTCATTCTGGCCAAGGAATTAGTGCCCATGCTAAAGGATAAATTTGGTATTGAATATAAAATTCTTGAGGTCTTAAAGGGAAAGGATCTTGAGGGACTCAGATATGAGAACCCCCTGAAGGATTTTATAAAGGTTGAGGCGCCAGAGAATGCTTATAGGGTAATTCTTGCTGACTTTGTTGTTCTTGGCGAGGGCACAGGTTGTGTTCACTCAGCTCCTGGACATGGTCCTGAGGATTTTGAAGCCTGCAGAAAATATGGTATTCCTGCAATATGCCCAGTGGATGAGGAAGGTAGATTTACTGAAGAGGCAGGGAAATATGCAGGAATGTATACAAAGAAAGATGATAAAGTTATTATAAGAGACCTGAGCAAAAAGGGTGCTCTTCTCAAGGCTGAGCACATAACCCATAGATATGGTCACTGCTGGCGCTGTAAGTCACCAATAATATACAGGGCTACTGAGCAGTGGTTTATTCAGGTTACAAAGCTTAAAAGCAGAATGCTTGAGGAGATAGCCAGGGTTGAGTGGGTACCTGACTGGGCAGGTTCTGCAAGATTCAGAGACTGGATTGAAAATGCCAGAGACTGGACTATATCAAGACAGCGCTACTGGGGAATACCCCTTCCTGTGTGGGTATGTAAGAATTGTGGAGATATTAAGGTTGTTGGCACAAGGAAGGAGCTGGGAGAGGAGATTAAGGAACTTCACAGGCCCTATGTTGATAGAGTAAAGCTCACCTGCACCTGTGGAGGTGAAATGGAGAGGGTGAAGGATGTTCTTGATGTATGGTTTGATTCCGGTGTAGCAGCCTGGGCATCCCTGGGTTATCCTGCAAATAAAGATGAGTTTGAGAAATGGTATCCAGCAGACTTTATAACTGAAGGCCATGACCAGACAAGAGGATGGTTCTACTCTCAACTTGGGTGCGGACTTTTAGCCTTTGATGAAGTCCCTTACAGAAGGGTCTTAATGCATGGCTTTACTCTTGATGAGAAAGGAGAAAAAATGAGTAAGAGTCTTGGTAATGTGGTTGCACCTGAGGAGGTAATTGAAAAATATAGTGTTGATGTATTAAGATTTTATGTTATCTGGGCAAATAAGCCCTGGGATGACCTGAAGTTTAATTGGGAAGAAGTTAATGTTGTATCAAAAATGTTCAATATTTTGTGGAATGCACTGGTATTTTCTACAACATATATGAGTATAGATAATTTCGATCCCGGTAAGGTACCACAGAATCTCAGAAAATACTGCAGGGAAGAGGATAAGTGGATACTCTCAAGGCTCCAGAGTACTGTGGCTGAAGTGAGAGAAGCTTTTGAAACACTTCACCTTTACAAAGCAACAAGAGCACTGTACAACTTTATTGTTGAGGACTTAAGCAGGTGGTATATACCTCTTGTAAGACCGAGGACATGGGATGAAAAGGAGAGTGTAGATAAAATTGCAGCTTATTCAGTGTTATACAGGGTTTTCTGTCATTTATCTAAAACTCTTGCACCAATAACGCCTCATCTGGCAGAAGAGATATATCAAAATCTTGTGGTAAGTGTTGGAATTGGTGAAGAAAGTGTGCATATGGAGAGATTTCCACAGCCAGAGGATAAGTATATTGATAAAACTCTTGAGGAAAATATGGAGATTGTAAGAAAACTTATAGAGGCTTCCAACTCTGCAAGAGATAAAGCGAAGTTAAAAAGAAGATGGCCTGCAAAAAGACTTGTTGTTTATCCGGAAGATGAGAGAGTTCTCTCGGCAGTAAAGGCTCTCGAGCCGCTTATTAAAGCTCAGGCCAATACTCTTGAATTAGAAGTCAGGTCTCCTGATGAGAGTTTTGGAGAAGCCAGGCTTAATGCAAAACCGAACTTCTCTACAATAGGGCCTGAATTTAAGAAATTGGCTTCCAAGGTTGCTGATTTTATCTCTAAGGAGTCGCCTGAGAAGCTAAAAGATATTATCAAAAATAAAGAAGAGATTGATATAGATGGAGAAAAAATCATATTACGAAAGGAACATATAATATTTGAAGAAGTACTCCCTGAAAATCTATATAGTGCAGATTTTGAGTATGGTCTGGTAGTTCTTGATGCTGAAAAGACAGATGAAGTAATGAGTATTGGATATGCCAGGGAGATAGTAAGAAGGATACAGGAAATGAGAAAAGAACTTCAGCTTAACATAGAAGCCTTTATATCTGCTGGAATTGAGGCAGATAAGGAGATTCTAAAATATATTGAGACCAGAAAGGATTACATTTCAAGAGAGACGAGAGCAGAGAATCTCTCCATAGGTAGTATTGATAATCAGGGATATATAAAGGAGTGGAATATATCAGGGAATAAGGTAAAAATTTCAATAAAATCTCTGGAAGGATAGTGATGCCGAAAAAGAAAAAGGTTAATGAGAAGATGAGTAAAGCGAGACTATGGGCTCTTTTTGGCATAGGTTTTATGGTTTTATCCAGTATAGCCTATGCGGTACTCTCAAATCCTTTTTCAGAAGAGCCTGTTGAGGAGCAACAGGATTTTTTTAATGAGGAAAGTTTTATTACGCCACCTCAGGAGCCGTCAACGCCAGTTGATACAGATTTTGATGGATTGAGTGATACTCTTGAAAGGGAGATTGGTTCAAATCCCTATACTCCTGATACAGCAGAGAGTCTCCAGTCTTTAAGAGAGGAGCTTTACAGGCAATATATTAATAATGAGATTACTCTTGATGAGTATAATCTTAAAGATGATAAACTCAGGAAGGCAATAGAGGCATTGAGATGAAAATAGTAATATCAGGAAAAGGTGGTGTTGGAAAAACTACTATTTCAGGAACTCTTGCCAGAATATTCGCTGAAAAAGGTTATAAGGTTATAGCAGTGGACTCTGACCCGAGTATGAACCTCCATACAAGCATTGGTGTTGAGAATCCAACTCCAGTAAGTCAGCTTAGAGAATTAATAAATGAGAGAGCAGTTATAGCACCGGGGATGTATAACCTCAGCCCCAAAGTAGATGATATCCCTGAGCGATTTGCATCACAAAGGGAAAATATTAAACTTCTTGTCATGGGAACTGTTGAAGAAGGAGGACAGGGATGTATTTGCCCCGAGAATACTTTTCTAAGGGCCTTGTTAAGACATCTTGTTTTAAAAAGAGATGAACTTTTAATTCTTGATACTGAGGCTGGGGTTGAGCACCTGGGCAGGAGAGTTGCAGAGAATTTTGATATTATGCTTATTGTAGTGGAGCCAAGTATCAAGGCAATAGAAACTGCAGAACATATTGCAAAATTATCAAAGGATATTGGTGTAAAAAGAGTCTATGCTATTGCAAACAAAATTCTTGATGAAGAACATAAGAAATTTCTAAAAAATGAATTGAAAATTGAGATTCTTGATTTTATCCCATATGATCCTGAAGTGGTACGCTGTGATATGCAGAATATACCTCTTGTAGATTCAGGCGATTCAAAAGCTCTTAAAAAGATAATAGGTATCGCAGAAAAAATAGAGGAAATTACTGGCTAATCCAGGTTAATTACATCCATAACTTTTTTCCATTTATTACCCTCTATCTGCATTACCCATACTTTTTTTAGTTTTGCACCTCCCTGGGGCTTCCATTCCTTTGCCCACTGCAGGACTTCATCTTTTGTGGGCATCTTGTCAGTTTTCTTTATTGTAACAAAGCGCTTGGCTTCTACACCTTTCATTTCACGCCCACGTATTTTAACATCTCTACCAAGATATTCCAGTCCGTTTACATAATACATGCCCTTTACCTCCAGAAAAATTTCTGGTTCTGGTGCTATAAAAACCTTTTGGTAAAAAGGCTTTGTATCTTAATTGGTATAATCTCCGGGGGAGGTTTTAGAATTTTATTTCAACGTTTCTTCTCCCTTGAAAGCTATATTGTTGAATAGTATTACGCATGTTATGATTGAGTAGAAAGCAGATTTTAGAGATTTAGCTCTAATACTTTCGCCGAACAACCATTTAAAGCTGGAAAACACCCATTCCATCACAAATCTCTTGAAATACCCTGTGATTCTGCTCCACTTCTCATATCCGATCTCCTTGACCATCTTAACATGTCGTTGGAGTTCCTTACTACCTCTTCTCCTGGATGAGAAGTTCTTTTTTGGTGGCGTTATGAGCTCTATTCCCTTCTCCCTGGCTATAATATAATTTTTTCTGGATGAATAGGCTTTGTCGCCCTATACTTTTGAGCCTGGTGGCAGGTTCTTTATTAGCTCTTCAAAAACAGCAGAATCGTTGACATTTCCTTCTGTTAATGTTATAGCAGCTATTTTGCCGTTCTCGTCATAAACAATATGCAGTTTATACCAATCCTTTACTCTTCTCCTGTTGAACCTTACAGTGCGCCACTCACCGCTGTAATCACATGCAAGCCCCGTGGAGTCTATGAAGTATTCCTTAGCCTCCGCATACTTCAGCGTGAAAATAAACCCCTTCTCTATCTCTTTGCACTGCCAGTGCTCAGCTTCTTTGAGAACTCGCTTCCTCAGAGTTACATAATGCGGAGCATGCCCATATAAACCCTCCAGCACACCAGAACTCTGCCTCCAGGGCAACAGCTTGCTAATAGCCATGCCAACCTGAATCATAAAGCGAGGATACTGATAACCATGCGAACTTTACCACGGTTGAGATAATCTAACTCCTCTTTAACCTTCGCTATATTAAGCTGAATGAAATCTCCTGCACCAGCGAACATCTCTTCTCCAGGCTTTACCAACCTCTCATCATATTCTCGCCAGTGACGAGCCATATTGCTAAGTTAAAATCAGTGTATATATATAGGTTTGGGATACAAAGCCCTGTATATGTTCGTATTTCACGGACCACGAAAATGTTTTTACATTTTTGCTGATTCTGCAAACGTTTGCGATTCCCGCAAAGATTTAACCTGTTATTTATGATATTTTGTAGAAGGTGAGGTTTATGAAGCTCATGAAATATCCGCTCTGGGTTCTGATTGTGCTTGCAATGGGTGGTGCTGTTAGTGGAGCACCAATAACAAACTGCACCACTATAAACTCGTCTGGGTATTACTATTTGGCTAATGACATTATCAACGCTTCCTCCACTTGTATAGCAATAACAGCGAGCGACGTGGTTTTAGATGGGAGGGGGCATGTGATTGATGGCAAAGGCTCTGGATATGGCATCTATGCGAGCAATGTGGGTAATGTGAGCATAGAGAATGTGAGCATAAGGGAGTTTTATTGGGGCGTATGGTTCAGGAATGTCAAAAACTCAAGGGTGGAGAACTGCACAATATCAAACAACAATAGAGGTGTTTATCTTGACTCTTCCAGCAGCAACACTCTCTCAGGAAACACAATATCCAACAACAATTGGGAGGGAGTTGATCTTGAGTTTTCCAGCAGCAACACTCTATCAGGAAACATAATATTCTCCAATAATGATTATGGAGTTTTTCTTGAATATTATTCAAACAACAACACCCTCACAGCAAACACAATATCCAACAACAATGGTTATGGAGTTTCTCTTGACTCCTCCCGCAATAACACTCTCATAGGCAATACTTTCATTCATGATGGCTTAGTTGCTTGGCATAGCTACAACAACACAGTTGAGAACAACACAGTTAATGGCAGGGCTTTAGTTTACCTGGAGAACCAGATTAATGTGGTTGTGGAGAATGCGGGGCAGGTAATAGCTATAAACTCTGAAAACATAACTGTGAGAAACTCAAATCTGAGTTATACCGATATCGGTGTGGAGTTCTGGAATGTCAATAACTCAAGGGTAGAAAACTCCACAATATCAAACAACTATTGGGGAGTTTATCTTGACTCTTCCAGCAGCAATACTCTCACAGCAAACACAATATCCAACAACAATGTGGATGGAGTTTTTCTTAAGTATTCCAGCAACAACACCGTCTCAGCCAACAAAATCTCCAATAACAATTGGAATGGAGTTGCCCTTGCCTATTCCAGCAACAACACTCTCTCAGATAATAACACAATATCCAATAATGGTTATGGAGTTTTTATTAAGTGTTCCAGCAACAACATTATCACAGCAAACACAGTATCCAACAACAATCGGTATGGAGTTTATTTTTTAGATTCCAGCAGCAACATCCTCACAGCAAACACAATATCCAACAACTATTTGGGAGTCTATTTGTATGGAGTTTATCTTGACTCTTCCAGCAACATTCTCTCAGGAAACATAATATCCTATAATGGTTATGGTGTTTTTCTTAAGAATTCCAGCAATAACACGATAGCAGGCAACACAATAAGCAAAAACAATTTGACCGGAGTTTTTATTGACTTTTCCAGCAATAATAATACAATAACAGGCAACACATTCATTTCCAATGGGTTACTTATTGCTTGGAGCTACAACAACACAGTAGAGAACAACACAGTAAACGGCAAGCCCTTAGTTTACGTAGAGAATCAGCGAGATGTTGCGATCACCGACGCAGGTCAGGTAATAGCAGTAAACTCCCAGAACATAACAATAAGAAACCTCAACCTCAGCTTCACGTATGTAGGGGTTGAGTTCTGGAACGTAAGCAACTCAAGGGTTGAGAACTGCACCATAAGCAGTAACAATGGATATGGAATTTATCTTGAGTTTTCCATAGGCAACACAATAACAGGCAACACAATAAGCGACAACAATAGAGGGGTTTCTCTCCGTTCGTCCAGCAGCAACATTCTCTCAGGAAACACAATATCTAACAATAAGTATGGAGTTTCTATTGAATATTCCTGCAACAACATTTTTATATACAACAAAGTTTTCAGCAACAATTGGATTGGAGTTTATCTTGAACATTCCTGCAACAACACACTCTCAGGAAATACAATTTTCAACAACAATGGTTATGGAGTTGATCTCGACTCCTCCCGCAATAACACTCTCATAGGCAATACTTTCATTCATGATGGCTTAGTTGCTTGGCATAGCTACAACAACACAGTTGAGAACAACACAGTTAATGGCAGGGCTTTAGTTTACCTGGAGAACCAGATTAATGTGGTTGTGGAGAATGCGGGGCAGGTAATAGCTATAAACTCTGAAAACATAACTGTGAGAAACTCAAATCTGAGTTATACCGATACCGGCGTGGAGTTCTTGAAGGTTAGAAACTCAAAGGTGGAGAACTGCACAATATCAAACAACAATAGAGGTGTTCATCTTTTGGATTCCAGCAACAACATTATCACAGCAAACACAATTTCCGACAATGAGTATGGAGTTGATCTCAAGAATTCTAAAAACAACTTCATCTTAGACAACACAATATCCAAAAATAGGGATGGAGTTGATCTCTACGATTCCAGCAATAACACTCTCTCAGGCAACATAATTTCCAACAACAATAGGTATGGGGTTTATCTTTTTGATTCCAGCAACAATACTCTCTCAGGCAACCCAATTTTCAACAACAGGTATGGAGTTTATCTCGAGTATTCCCACAACAACACTCTCACAGCAAACACAATATCCAACAATAACAAAGGAGTTGATCTCGACTATTCCAGCAACAACCTAATCTACAACAACCTCTTCAACAACTCCGAGAATGTTGTTATATGGACAACAAACAACAACTCCTGGAACACCTCTCTGCATGCAGGCATGAATATCCTGGATGGCTCTTTAATAGGTGGCAACGCCTGGCTCAAGCCAGATGGTTCTGGTTTCGGCGAGACCTGCACAGATGCAGACAACAACGGAATATGCGACTCTGCTTATACCCTGGCAAGTGGCAATGTTGACAACCTCCCGCTCAAATATCCGCAGCCAGCCGCTGGTGGAGGCGGTGGAGGATCAGTTGACACCCTCCCGCCGAGCATAACCTTTATAGCACCTACACCTGCGAATGGCACACTCTTCCCAGCCAACTTCAGCCTATTCATCAACATAACATCCAGTGAAGACCTGAGAACTGCGACCTTACACAAGAGATCCTACTATCCCAATGGCACACTGATGGTTGAGGATAGCATACCTCTGCAGGGTTCTGGCAGGAGCTGGCATGCCAACTTGAGCTTTATAGATGCTCCTTCTCAGCTAATAGAGTTCTGGGTTACAGCACAAGATTTGGCTGGCAATAATACTGGTGAGAGTAATAGGCGAGTAATCATAGTTGATGCCACACCACCAGAGGTCAGGCTTATCAGATACCGCAATGGCAGTGTAATATCCAGGAAATACCTTCAGGTAGAAGTTATTGCAGATGAGCCGCTTTCAGAGGCAGTGTTATACTTTGATGGTGCCAACTACACAATGCATAGACATAGGAACAGATGGGTGTACAACATCACAGGCATTACAGAGGGCTGGCACACCTTCTACGTTGCAGGCAGAGATATTGCTGGCAATCTCAATTTTACAGTAAACTACACACTATTTGCAGACCTGACACCTCCAGATATTATCCCTGTGGCACTTCCCTCTGGGAATTTGAGCCATTCAGTTGCAAACTTCAGCTTTAGAATATTGGACAACTTTGCTAAATATGTTGTCTACTTCCTCTACATAGACGACACCATATTGAGAGCAGGATACAAATCAAACGACACCACAGTAAACCTGAGCATACCGGTTACACATGGCTACCACAGCTACAAGATAGAGTCTTATGCTAACTATCTAAGCAGCCTATACCAAGGCAACTTCACAGTAGTATCCAATCAGCCACCTGAGTTGTTGACGACACAGGTGAATTCCACAGAGAGCGGCATAACCACAGTAGAACTCAGAGTGAGAGACCTGGACACCCCGAGATCCCAGCTCAGATTCATCCCTGTCAATATAACACCCAGCGTAAACTGGGTATCCCTTTCTGATGATGGCATACTCAGGCTATCTCCATCTTACGGTTCTGGTAGCACATATACTGCCAACATAAGCATATCAGATGGTGTCAATACAGTATATGGGCTGGTAGAAATCAAGGTAACCCCAAGAACTCCAGACCTTTCAGTAGACCTGAGCAGGACAGAGAGCATATCTCCAGATTCCCCCTTGAGAATTCAGATATCCCTTACCGATGACGATTCTACCCATCTGGAGTACAACATAACTGGCCTGGAATCCTCAAACTCCAGATACAGCTTCAAAAAAGTTCTCTTCTGTCCCAAGAGTAGCTTCAAGAAGATGGGCATACCCTTTACCCATGTGCTTGAGACAAGGCATTTTTCAGACACCTGGGATGGCAGAGCCTACGTAATAACCAATGGAAGCCATGGTATATTTGCCCCCTACTACGACCTGAAGGACATTGCGATATTCAGCATAACAGAGGGCAATTCCATAACAATCTACTCGGACAACAGGACATTCTCCGGCTTTCTGGAGTTGCAATTTTCAAAGAGCACAGGTAAACTTGAAAAAATAAACCTGGGAAGTTCTGACATAACAGGCAACATTACTGGTGGTGTTCTTGAGATAAACGGCGAAAATCTCAGCTTTACCTCCCTTTCCCGGCTTAGAATTGTCAGGGAGCCATATCCGGAAGGCAGGTATCAGCTCAGAATTACAGCTTCAGATGAGAAGAATGGTGGAATGTTTTGGCATCCTGTGACATCTGTGGTGCGGGAGATTAGCATTAAAGATGCCCTACCGCCAAGAGTAGAAGTCCTCTACCCTGTAAACAACTCCACAATCCTGGTTGGTGACAATCTATTAGTTGCAAGGTTAAGCGATGGCACATCCCTTAAAAACTACACACTCCTGTTGAATGGCAATGCTATATTCAATGGGACAATTTCTGGAAATACAGTCTACCGCCTGAGAACTCACCTCAACTACAGACTTGGCAACAACACAATAACAATAATTTCCTATGACACAGCTAACCATTCAGCAATGGCTACCCTCAGTGTTATAGTTAAAAAATTTGAATCTAAACCATTCAAGATTCTCCCGAAGATAGCAAATATAACCGAAATAAAGCATGCGGGTCTCAAAATAAAAATAAAGCCAAAGGATCTTCCACAGCCAGAGACAATATATGTTAATGCCAGCCTATTCAGAAATGTGACAAATAGGAAGATAAAAGAACTTGAAAAGCCGGTAAAATACTTTGAAATAAATCTCAGTGAGAGTGACATAGTAGATATGGCAGAGTTCAACGTCAGCTACTCTGAAGATGAGCTACCCGAGGGTATTAATGAAGAGGACCTCAGAATATACTACTACAACGAGAGCACAGGTAATTGGGAAGAAATTGATAGTAAGGTATATCCAGATGAAAATATAATTACAGGCTGGGTCAATCACTTCAGTATCTTTGGTTTGGGTGGTAGTGTGCATTCCTCCAGTGGAGCTCAGCAGGGAGTATTAACTGCTTCTAGTGGTGGAGGTGGTGGTGGAGCTGCACCGACAGGCTATGAGGTTAAGATATCTAAGGCGGACAAAGGGAAGTTTACAGAGCTGATCCTGGAGCCTGAGAAAGCCTATGACATTTATGAAGTGGAGATTAAGCCAAAGATGAACCTCTACAATGCCAGACTCAAGGTTGAAGATGTTGACAGGCTCCCAAGCTACATCGGCAAAGTTGAGGGCAAAGATATTTACAAATACATAAAGCTGAGCTTCAGCTCCTCTGCAATAGAAGAAGTAAAAATACGCTTCAGAGTGAATGTTAGCTGGCTCAAGAGCGAGGAAATAAATCCAGATAGTGTAAAGCTTTTCAGATACTTCTCAGGCAAGTGGCATGAGCTTGATACTAAGAAGCTTAAAGCCCAGGACAGCAAGTATATCCTCTACGAGGCTATTACACCTGGCTTCAGCTACTTTGCCATAGCAGGAGAAGCTGGTTCAGGCTTCAAAGAAGAAAAAACCAAAGAAGTTGTGGAGAAGGAGGAGAAGGCAAAGGTAGAAATACCAGAGATACCAGCAGTGCCTGAAAATAAGCCACAGACTGAAGAGCATAAGCCATCTCCCGAGGTGGAGGAGAATAAACCGGCTCCAGTAGCGAAGGAGAAGTCAAGAAGGAAACTCTTCGGTATATGCGGACCAAGCGTAGTGGCACTTCTTGCAGCTGTCATGGTAATAGTGAGAAGGAATAAGAATGTATAGCCTATCTTCTCTATTTCAATATTTTAGATAACCTTTTTGAGGAGGGAGAA
>CAZCRG010000037.1:0-15945 GCA_964501105.1 Candidatus Hydrothermarchaeota archaeon
ATAGAAAAAAGGAGAAAAAAAAGTGAAAAAAATAAGAAGAAACATGGTTCCAGAAGCACGTTTGTTAGGATATCTACTGTCTTTACAAAGATCTTCTGCAATTTTTTCTTTTTATTTTGGAATAAAGTATAAGAATTGAAAAACTGCATATTTTATCTTCCTATACATGGTTATAGCACTATGGATATTAACCATAATTGAATTTTATAAACTGGCAAAATCTGGAATAATTTTAAAGGAGAAATAATGTTATGTTACGATTAATAATATTATCATGAATTGAGTTTTATAGAATCTCTGAACAGATATCTCAAGATTCATCCTGCGAATGTGCTTATATCTTTTTGAACCTTCTGATATACTCCAGATAATACAAGATAACACAATTTCAGTAATATCTTCTCCCACTTACAAAATTATCAAACACAACTTCCCTTAGCTTCGAATAAACATGCTCAGCCAGTGGCTTGAGATTTACCACATCAGTGCGGTTGTAGTCCACCAGAGTTTCCAGAGCTTCCCTTTCACCATACACCTCCCACCTCTTCCACAGCCTCACAGCATCAAAGCCGCTCATTCCTTTAACCTCATCCTCCCTTTCCAGTCCCAGTACCTCCTCAATTCTTTTAAGCCCGCCTTTCAATCCAATCCTCCTGGAGGCAAAGCAGAGGTCCATATGGGGCATTTCAAAGCTGAGGCTGGGGAACTTTGCCTTGAGGAAGGGTATATCAAAACCAGAGCCATAGAAGGTGATAAAGAGAGAGTACTTTTCAAGCTCCCTTTTAAGTGCTTCCTCCTCAAGATTTATACCCTTTATAAAGGATGTGTACTCCCTGCCGTTGTAGATGCCAACCATAGTTATATCATTTCTCTCCGTGCTAAGTCCTGTGGTCTCAATGTCCAGAAAGCAGGTGCGCTCTCTGAATTCTGAGTAGAGGCGCCAGTGCTCACGCCGGGGCAGGCGACGTGAAAAGAAGTGGGGAATGAGAAGCTCAAGGTTCAGACTTGCCTCCTCTATCTCCCTGTCGAGAAGAGGCTTCCTTTTCTCAGGAATGCCCTCAATACTTTCCCTCTCCAAGAAGTCCTCCCAGGTTAGAATGCCTTTTTCCCAGAGGCGCCTCTCCTTAACTGTACCAACTCCGCTGAGAAACACAAAGCTGTGGCGTATCATTTCTCCTCCCCCACAACTCTGAAGGAGACCTCGGCGCAGTAATCTTCTTCAAAATTAACTCTGGCAACTATAGCCCTGAAGCCAAGCCTCACTGCTTTCTCTATCATTCTCCTCTGCCTTGAGGAAAGCTCTGAGCTTCCAGCCTTTACCTCTACCACAAAGCCCTGGTGAGGTGCCTTTTCAAAGTATCTCCTCAGTCCGCAGCCTGAGAAAAGCTCATGAACAACCTCTCTTGAACTCACACTATCTCTCTCCGGAAATATGGCAAAGTAATCCATTGTCCTGTAATTCTCCCTCAGAAACTCCACCTCATAGCTCTCCGGAAGCTTTAGCTTTTCAATCTTTTCCAGTAGCTTCCAGGGGCGGTAGAGGAAGAATCCCTTCCTTCTCAGAAGGTGAGCTACAATAAGCTCGCCTATCTCACCCTTTAACTTTTTGCTCTCAAGCAGGCTGTACCTCATTTCAATTCACCACTATATTGGAGCAGGGCTCAGGTGTACTCCACAATAAGCTTCTGCTCTCCTCTCTCCAGTATAAGCTTCCTCAGCACCTCCCTGTCATATCCGAAGGGAAGGAGCAGATTCTCGCCAGCGCGAAGCAGAAGTTCGACATAGTAGCTGCTATCATAGCTCTCCCCCTCTTCAACAAACTCTGCTACAGCAACCCTGCTGCTGAGCTTTCTTGCCCTTTTATTCTTCACAATATAGCGAACATGCTCCCCGGGGTGGAGGTAGACGTTGGAATTCCTGAGCTGCTTAAGCGCTGCATAGGTCAGGCTTCTAACCCTGTATTCCTCCAGCGATTTTGATATCCTGACTGTGAGCATAAGGTCTTCAGTGTTCACATCGCCAGTGAGTGTCCTCTTGACGAAGTCCTTAAGAACATTAATTGCCTCCGGTATCTCTGCGTAGAACTCGGCAGCACTTGAAGCTCTGGCGAGCTCATTCAGCATGGCAATCTGTACCTTCTTCACCAGCTCGGGCGAATCGCTCCTCCTCATCTCTATACCACGAACTTTAAGCTTGCCCTTCTCAAAAAGTCCATAGTAGCGGTTCATAACCCCAACCTGCTTCTCTCTGCTGGGCAGAAATACTATCCACCGATAGCGTCCCTCGACATCAACAGGTATATCGAACTCCCTGGTAATAGCTCTGGCAAGTTCCTCAAACTCCCACATCTCAGCCTCCTTCATCACCCAGAGGGAATCAACAATACCGTGGAGCACATCAAAGCCATAGTGCTCAGCCAGTGAAGCAGCTTCAAGGAGAATCTCCCTGCCAAAGGCAGTTATTGCTTCGTGGCACTCTATTCTACCAAATCTGGCATTTCGGTAGCCCATGTAGCCAAAGCTTGTTACGAGGAGCCATTTCAGCGCCTTCTGACGCCTGTCTAGGGCTGTGCTTCTCCTGAGCTTAAACATCTTCTTGTAAACCTGACGCCTGTCCACCAGCATACCTACAACAGCAGGAATCATTCCTGTGCGTTTCTCGCATAGATGATATCCAAGCTCTGGCACTCTAAGGTTCGAATCTCTGCAGCAGTCGCAGAATATGGTCTCAGGGGAGATGTTGTATCTGCGCATTATATTCGGGAACATGGAGGCAAAGTCCATCTCAACCACATTTTCATATAAACCCACCCTGGGCTCAAAGATGAAACCTCCTCTGTCAGCGAGAATTAAATCGCTCAGGCTCTTTTCCAGCTCGCAGCGCTGTCTCTTCCAGGGGATAAGTATGCTATTTTCATGGCAGTATTTGAGCTGGAGGGTGGTGATAACATTGCCTGGAGTAATTCTCGCAATGCGCTGCAGGGGTATGCAGGCAATTCTTGAGAGTTCAGCTAAGCCACTAAGGCCTGCCTCCCTGAAAAGAAAGGAGTCCATAGCCGAGATATGCACTCTTCCATTGAGCATGAAGGGTGAGGGCTTAAAGTACACTCTACCATAGCTGAAGTAGGAGCGCTCCCTTTCAAGGCCATGATAGCCCTTCTCTCGACCAAGATGGAAATCAATACCAAGTTCCTTAAGGCGAGTAGTGAGGTAGGGGAAGAGTTTTGAATCACCCCTCTCAGTGAGAATTAAATCGGGGTCAAGCTGGGCTACCAGCGAGGACAGCTCTTCAAGAATATTCGTCTCTTCGCCTGTGAGAATGAAGCTCTCATCAGCAGTCTCAAGCCTTATCTCCTTTATCCTGGCGCTTTTTGTATAAGTTCCGCCCTCAGGGATGACCTCCAGGGTGGCAGTCCTGAACTCTGGCAGAGAGTAACTCAGGGAGCCGGGGTTCTCAAGCAGCCTGTATCCCTTCTTCCTGACCTCAAGCTTCATCAGAGGATGTATGCCGCGCTCAAAGAAAAAGCCCGTGGTAACAGGAATGTCCACATTGTACAAGTGGTTGTACTTCAATCTGCCTCTGTGGAGAAGCTCCTCTGCCAGCTCAAAGAACCTTGAGAAGCCCTTCACAGTTACCTTCACAACATCTCTACTTTCTCCTGAGAGCTCTCTAAGGGTTTCATTCTCAATCTTAACTCCTTCAGCAGAGGCAAGCTTCTCAATAGTTTTATTATCCTCTGCTCTGATGTAGAACTTTGGCGTGTACTCTTCCTCCAGGCTAACAACCCTCCCGCTCTCCTCCTTCAACCACAGCTTAATTGTGGTACTGCCTGAAGGGTAGGCATCTATTATCCAGCCTTTCATTTCTTATTCTCCTTCACCAGCTCAATGAGCACAGCAAGAATAAAGGCTCTGTAGGGGTCTATACTGGCAAGGTAGCTGGCAGCACTGGCATGTCTGCGCGCAAGCTCTATAACTCTGTCGAAGGCCTCCCTATCCTCACCCCTGAGAGCCCTGCGGAACTTCTGAAGCTCCCTGATCTCGCTCTCCAACCACTGCCTGTAGCTTGGTGCAACCCTTCCCAAGCCTGTCACCTCATTAGAAACTCCTCAAGAGTTAGCTGGCTTGCCTGAGTCAGAGGTATCCTTACCTCCTCAGGCGGAAGCCACGGGCTACTCTGCAGTTTTACTCTGGCTGAGCCTTTGTGGAGTGAGAAGCTGAGAAAAGTGTCTGCAAAGTTAATGAGCCTTTCTCTTACCACCCTCTTCACCTTATCCTCAGTTTGTGCAGTGATTAGCAGGAGCTTCTCCCTTCTAAGCTCAGAGAGTTCTCTCAATGCCTCCTGTAGTATTATCATAGCATCTCTCATGGGAGCATCTCTGCCCCTGAAGAGATGAGTCAGGTGGGAGAAAATCACAGCATCAACCCTGCTGGAAAGCTCGGGCATTCTTTCTGAGAAGAAGGTGTTGAGCTGATAGGCTGTGAAGGGGCGCACTATCAGGGTGTTATCCAGAACCATGGCTGCACTGTACCCCTGTGCTCTTGCAATTTCTGCCACGCGGTAGGGGTTGAAGCTGGAGCCGCACTCCACAACAAGAGGAGTTAGCCCATGCTTTGCAGTGAGCTCAGCCACAAGGCTGTACACAAGCTCATTGAGCTGCTTACTCTCTGCCTCTATCATATAGACCTTTCCAGGAGAAAGCCCCCCCAGAGTGGAGTCTATCACTGGCAAACCCGTAGAATAGCTTAAACCTACTCTGGCAGAGGGTGAGCAAACTTCAGCCAGGGTTAAATCGCAGTAACTCAATCTTTTTCATACCTCCTGTGGCGGCTGTGAGCTTTGGAGAGGTGGTTGTACTCTAGCATAAATAGATGTGCCCTGCTGAGTGGCTATCTAATTTGCGGGGGAGCATGGGAAAAGTGAAGAAAGAGTTTATTCAGAGTTCACCTATGCATCTTATAGTAAATCAGCACCATGGAAGAGATAATCACCCCGGCTAAAAAGGCAATAAAAAGCTCTTTAGAAGTGAAGCCTTCCTTCTCTGGCTCAGTTATTACCTGCTCAGGCCTTTCAGTTATTATCTCAGCAGGAGTCTCTGGAGGAGGACTTACTTCAGGCAGGGAGACATTCACAGGAGGTTCCTCCTCTGGCTCTTCCTCCTTCAATTTCAGGGCTGAAGTGTCTAAGAGTTTCACTTCGCCCTCCCAGGTGCCTAAAAGAAGAAGCTGTGAGTCTTCACTTATATCAACACTCTGCACATCCTTTACTTCTATTGAGTATAGGAGGTGGTCGTAAAAGTCGTAGCTTTCAACTCTGCCTTCGATAGCCACTACAACCCTTTCTGCACTTCCTGCAAGGCAGGCATCTATGGCCTTTAGCTCCTTCTGAAAAACAATATCACCGCTGGTAGTTAGAAGAATAATCTTTTTAGTTGTCCTTGCCAGTACAGTATTTCCATCCTCTGAAATATCAACCTCATAGACAAGATTTTCAAGGTCGATACTTTTCTGCACTTCACCTTTAGCATTCAGGATAAAAAGGGTGCCATTACTGAGCCCGGCTGCAATCTTTGAGCCGTCCTTTGAAATATCCACAGAGTAGATGTAGTCTCCCAGATTGACTTCCGTGAAGGGCTTTAAAAAGGATATAATCCCGAGCTCCGTGCCTGAAGAGTAAACAATCTTTTCTGCCCTGCCAGAGATGGCAAGGCTGGATATGGCATTCTCCTTCCTCAGACTGAAGACCTCTTCTGAGCCCTTATATACTCTGAGATTTCCATCTATATCTCCCACACCAAGATAGGAGCCCTCGCTGGAAACAGCTATTGCCTTAACACTTTTTGAGAAGGAAGTTTCAAATATTGTTGCACCCCCTGAGCTGAAGAAGTAGACATTGCTGTCAAGAGTTCTGAGAGCAAAGCTTTCGCCCTCTGAGCCCATACTCACTTCATAAACAGGAGAATCAAAGCTGTAGCTGAATAGTGTAGCATTACTCAGGGCTGAGATAGAAAGTATGAGCAGGAGGAGCATAATTATAAATTGTATCCGAAGTATTATAAAGCTACCTGAATTTCCTTACCCTCTGGGCTCTAATTCCATTGAACTCTTTAGTGAGGTTCAGTGTCTCAACAACATCCATAAATTAAACAGGATAGAATATTTATATTTCGGAGAAAGAACAAAAAAATAAAAAGAGAGGTACTACTCCCTGGGTGGTACAATCATTACAGGCACTGGAGATATACCTGTAACTCTCTCTGCAACACTTCCAAGGAGAATCTTCTCAAGACCACTGTGACCGTGGCTTCCAAGGACTATTAAATCACATTTAAGCTCCTTGGCAGCGTTCACAATTTGGATATAAGGTGCACCTTCCCTGACAATAAAATTAACATCTATGCCATCAAAGTTCACATCTTCCTTGACCTTCTCAATTATAACCTCTGCCTCCTCTGCATATCTCTTCTTCATATCGTGCCACATCACCTCAATATAACCCTGCACATTTGCCACATGGAGTACTGTAAGCTTTGCTCCTGTCTCTCTTGCCAGGAAAGTTGCATACTCCACTGCTTCTTCACTGAACTTTGAACCATCTGTTGCCACCAGGATGTGTTTAAAGGGTGCCATTCTTCAATACCTCCTAATGTAGTGCTTTATGTTCACTGCCACTATGGTTTAAACTGTTGAACATTTTCTTAAATATCACTATAATTCCAAGAATTGCACCGCCAAAGAGCAGAGCTAGACTCACATTGCTCAGCAGGTGACCAGTGCTCTCACCAAGGCTTATATAACCCAGTCTTCTGAGATACTCAGGCACCATGACAACTCTACCAAGGTCTGATGTGGCTATCACTGTCACAAGTACAAGCTTTGCAATCCTCTGCTCCACAAGCTCTGTGGCTATAGCTCCAACCTGAACGCCTATGAGTGAGCCAAGATAGAGAAGCACAACAAGGCGCAGGTCAACATAGCCTGTCATGGCATAGTTTATTGCTCCCCAGGCTCCTGAAAAGATAGCCAGAAAGAGCTCCGTACCTGCTGCAACTCTTGTACTCATACCAAGAATATATATCATGGCTGGCACGCCAATAAAACCACCTACACCTATTGTTCCAGCCAGGTAGCCTGTGGCGAAGGCTACAACGAGAGGGAACCACAGCGAGACAGTTATATTTGCCACATCAAAGTGCACCACTGGTGGTATCTTTATCTTCTGAATCTTCTCTGGAATGCCTGAAGCCTTCTTTTCAGTTTTCTCTCCATTACCACTCATGAGGTCTCTGAGAATTACCAGTGTTATCGCTGTAAGGATGATAATGAACATAATGCTGATGTAGAGGTCTGAGGCAGCCTTACCCATACTTTCAAAGATATGCCTGTTTACATTTACTGCCACCTGAACTCCAGACACCAGGCCAATTACCATCATTATTGCCATTTTCTTGTCAACATGCCCCAGCTCGCCGTGGCTCTTGGAACCCACAAGAGCCTTTCCAAACTTGTGAGTAATATTTGAGCCCACAGCAAGTATACCAGGGACTCCTAAATTCATCATACCAGGGGTCATAATAAAGGCACCGCCGCTTCCAAGGAAGCCGCTGAGAGTTCCCCCTATGAAACCCAGGAGAACAACTGCCAGTGCCTTTGCCAGTGTTATATCCATGAAAGTTACTTCAAAACCTGAAGGTGGTGGTACAAATCCGCCCATTCTATCGCCTCCTTAATTTAATGTGCATGACCATGCTTTAGACCAAGATAGCTCAGTATATGAGATATTGTGTTGCCGTAGAAGTAGGCAACTGCAATAACTGTACCCAGGATCAAAACCACAGAAGCAGGATTTTTCTCTGTTGTCACTGTTTTGATTACATTGAAGAAGTGGAATATTGTTGAGTATATCAGAAAGGCTGCTATACCATAGGCTACAACCTTCCTGAGCTCCTGCTTATTCCTCTTTCCAGAAGAATAGCTCACAAATAGCCCGGGAACATCTCTAACTTTTCCTGCAAGCTTTGAGTTCCCTGTAAACACCACTTCTGGATTTATACCTTCTATCTCCTTCTTGAGCTCTTCTACTGAACTAACAGTTTTTGACTCTGCATCTATTCCCTTCTCTTTACATATAGATACAAAACTATTCAGCATATCTGAAACATCTTCTTTTTTATCTGAATGACCGAGATACAATATTGCCATCTTTATGTCCATTAGATTCTTCGAATGTTTCTTAAGCCACTCAGCACAAAACCTTACAAAGTCTCGTGTCTGAGATATATCGTTCTTAATTAAAAACTCAGAGTCAACCACTGCAACTGCTCTTCTCTCCATCAGTTCACCTCCTTGGCACTGAGCTTTTTAACTCCAGAGGAAATCTTCATAACACCGCTCTCTGTGAGTTTAAGAAGCTTTGGTTTCAATACAACAACTGGGCAGGGAGCTCTCTTAATAACCTGATCTATCAGATTGCCCTGGAGGGCATTGAATATTTTCCTTCTGTTGTCAGTACAGATGAGTATTGCAAGAGCTTCAGACTCCAGAGCCTCTTTAGCTGTTTCCTCTGCAACAGCTCCAACCCTTATCTTAGGTTTCACTTCCACTCCATAAAGGGAATACTCCTGCACAAGTTCTTCAAGGTAGTTTTCTTTAATTTTCATATCAGCAAGAGCCAGTGTTGCAGAGTCCATATCATAGGAGTCTATTGTATATAGTAGAGTCCCCTCCACATCATTACCTATCTTCTCAATCCATTCAGCAACACTTGGTATGGTTTTTTTTACTACCTCCTGTGCAATCACTGGTATGATAATTTTTTTCTTGCCCAATTTATATCACCTCTAAATTTTTTTGAGTTATACTATAAATAGCCCCATATATATTGTTTTTCCGAATTATTTAAGAAAAAAATACTAAATGAATACAAAAAATATCAAAAAAAACTCCAAACCTTTTCCCAACTCTATCCAGAGTATCTCCTACTGGTTATATATATTGCTATCTCGTAGCTATATATACAAAAATCAGCAATGAAATTGTTTCAAATATATCAGCTATAAGCCTGTAATGATCAACCACACTTGATGTCTCAACACCAAAAATAAAGACCTTCACAATTGGTGCAGCAAAGAAAGTTCTGAAGAGAAGAGCCATACCAAAAAGAAGGAATCCAAGAGTAAATGTTGACTTGAGTTCTATATACCTCCTGAAAAAGATATAAACTAACACAACCAGTATTACCAGATTAACTATACTAAACAGTAGCCTGGATTTAAAAATTATATCTTCCATGTGCTTTCAAATAACATTTATTATATATGAGTAATATAAAACTTTTTGTTAAATTTCAGATTTATTATTAGCAGGTAGTTGGCCATGGATAAAAAACTCCTCTGGTGGATATTCGGCGTAACAAAAGGCGGACCAGTAAGAGCAAAAATAGTAAAATTACTACATGAAAGACCAAGAAATGCAAATCAGCTTGCTCAGATTTTAAAGATGGATTATACTACAATAAGGTATCATCTAAATATTCTTGTAAAACATCAGATAGTTGAAGCCTCTGAACATACGTATATTGTGATGTATTTTATTACTGAAAATATGATGGAACACTGGGACGAATTTCTAAAAATATACAGAAGTATAGGAGGGAGTGAATGAATCTACTTGTTCCCACAGATGGCTCATGGGCAGCCTATGCTGCTGAAAAATATGCAATAGAATTATGCAAAAAGTATGGTGGAAGAGTCATAGCTCTCCATGTTTATGACCCTGAGATATCTCTTGAAACCTGGAAGGTAAAGATAAAGAGAGAAATTCTTGGCAGAATGCAGACTGAGGCTGATGCCCTTGAAATTGTTGACAGGGTAAAAAAGCTTGGAGAAGAAGAAGGCGTTGAGGTTGAAAGCGTCATACTAAAAGGGAAAGGAAAACCATCGGACGAGATAATAAAATATGTAAATCAAAAAGGCAATATCGACTTGATAATTATTGCCCCTACTGGAAAAAGCCATCTCTTCAGGCTATTTATGGGTAGTACTACTGAAGCTTTAATAATGGAACTGGGGAGACTCCTTAAAATACCTGTTCTTGTTGTTCCAAAGCTGGAGTAGATTCCTTCATTCTATGTGTATTACCACAGTAAGATTTAAATACTCTCTACCTATAATTATCTTCCTGATTGTTTCCAAAACTTATCCAAAATTGTTAGGAGTTAAACTGGAATGTTCATTTTACCTTCCAAAACTCCTGAGTTTAATATTATATCCTGTAAGGAGTATGAGGTGGTACATATATGAACTTAGAAAAGATTATGCCTGCCCTTTCGTGGATTAAGGGATATAAATCCAGGTATTTATATTTCGATTTTATAGCTGGCCTTAATCTCAGTGTATCCATGATACCCAAATCCATGGCCTACGCCCTTGTGGCAGGGCTACCACCCATATATGGTCTCTATGCCAGCTTTGTAGCCCCTCTTGTGGCAATTCTCTTTGGTAGCAACCGTTTACTCTTCACAGGGCCTGTAGGTGTGATGACTGTACTGGTCTTTACAGCCCTCTCGCCCATAGCAGAGCCAGGGACTGAGCAATATATAAATCTCGCTGCTCTTCTATCTCTCATTGTAGGTATAATCATCCTATTAATAGCTTTATTAAGACTCGCCTTTATGTTGCATTTAATATCCCATGCTGCAGTAATAGGCTTTGTAAATGCAGCAGCTTTAATTATAAGCGCAACTCAGCTTAAATACATATTTGGGATACATATACCCAAAGAGGAGTACATAATAATGCTCTTTGTGAGGATTGCAGAGAGCCTGCCGGAGACCAATTTAACAGTTCTGGGGCTCTCCTTGGTGGCCTTTATTTCAATGATTTTTCTGCATAAAAAATATCCAAAACTTCCAGAAACTCTAATTGTGCTTATTGTTTTAACTCTTGCAGTTTACTTCTTAAATCTACAAGAAAAAGGAGTCGAACTTGTCGGCAGTTTGCCTCAGGGTATGCCAATGCCAGTAATACCAGACTTTGACCTTGGTATCTTGGGCAAAATATTGGCCTCTGGCATAGTGATAGCCATAGTGGGAATGACAGAAAGCTACTCCATCTCAAAGATAGTTGCCTACAACACAAAGCAGAAGGTGGACTTTAACCAGGAGTTTATAGGTCAGGGTCTTGCCAATATCTTCACCTCCTTCTTCAGGGGCTATCCCGTATGCGGCAGCTTCTCAGGTACAAGTGTAAACTGGAGCAGTGGTGCCAGGACAGGTTTATCAATAATAATCTTTAGCATTTCAGCCCTTCTGGCAATTACAGTTCTCACCCCTTTGTTTTATTATCTGCCTAAGTTTATGCTGGCAGTGATAGTCATCCTGGCAGTGATGAAGCTATTCAAACCAAAGCAGCTTATTGAAATCTACAAGATAAACAAGTACGACGGCATAGTTGCCTTCACCACCTTTGCAGTTTCTCTCATTACAAAACCAGACGACGGTATTATTGTGGGCGTTGTGCTCGCCCTTGCCCTCTATGTCTGGAAGTCAATGCACACCAGTGTTTATGTGGTCTACAAGGACCCTGAGACAGGTTACTTTGTGGCAAAGACGGGAGTAAAGGACACTGGCTGTCCCCAGCTTCTGATTTTGAAGCCCGAAGGCCCCATGATATATGTTAATGCTGAACATGTAAGGGATGTTATACTCGAGGACATAAAGGACAGAGAGGACCTCAAATATTTAGTGCTGGATATGGGAGCAGTTTACTATATGGACACCTCAGGGGTTGACGCCCTAAGAGATTTAATAGAAGAGCTGGAAAGTAAGAACATAAAACTCTCCCTCATACATGTGGAGGACGAGGTTCTGAAGACACTGAAGGTATCCTCCATAGCCAAGAGTATAGAAATTCATGAAACTAAGAAGGAAGCTATCTCAAGTGCCTTCAAATTTATGGATGAAAGTACATGCAAGGGATGTGGTAAAGATGTATTCAAAGAATGTAGTGAGAGGAGGTGAATTTATTGAATATAATGTTCTTGACATGCCCACTCCATCCAGAACTTGAAAAGCTCTGGAAGATTGTTGTTGAGATAAGCTCAGCCCTTGATGGCACTATTACTGCTCTCTGTGTGAAGGAGGATATTTCTCAGAAATACTATTCGCCCTTCAGCATTCAGCTTGGCAAAATTGACAAAGAGAAAGAAAAAAAGGTGCTGGAAGAGGTGAGCAGAGTTCTTGGTGAAGAGGATGTTATGAAGATTATAAGGGGTGGAGCATTAGTCTCTCAGGTTCTTCATGAGGTTGAAAAGGAAGATTATGATATGCTCATCTTTGGGGATGTGGAGAAGGAACTCACAAAGAAGATTGCTGAGTACTCCCATGTTCCAACTCTTATATACAGACGTGGAGAAGAGCTAAAAAGGATACTTCTATGCACTGATGGAAGTGATTGCTCACTAAGAGCAGTGCGTTTTGTTGGAAAACTTGCCAGAGGTCTTGGTAGTAGTGTAACAGTGCTTTCAGTAGCCAAAACAGAAGATACCTCCTTTGCAGAGGATGCTGTTGAAACTGCCAGCAAGATACTGAAGGAAGAATTTTCTGTTGAAAATGTGGAGGAAAAAGTTATTAAAGGCAGTGTAAGAGAGGTTATCCTCGAGGAAGAGAAGAAGGGCTATGATACCATAGCTCTTGCGCCAAGAGGACTGACCAAGCTCCATAGAGTTGTTCTTGGCCATGTATCGCTACATGTGCTTGAGAAGGCAGAGAGTAATGTGCTCCTGGTGAGATAAATAGGAGTCAAACTCTTTTTTTATTTTCTTTCATGGGATATAATCCTGCGGAAAGATCACCACAGGAACCTTTGAGTAGGAAGCAACCTTCCTGGACACAGAACCCAGGATGATTCGGGAAATTCCTGATTTGCCCTTGCTCCCCATAAATATAATATCCACCTTTTTTTTCTTTCCAAACTCAATTATTGCCTCAGCAATATTACCATGGGATATATGCAGAGCCTCTGCCTTAAGCTCCTCTACTGCACCTTTAACAATATTCTCAGCAGCCTCAAGGACCACCCTGTGCTTATAAATATCCATCTCTCCTGTACCTTCCGGCGATAACTCTTCGTCTTCTTTTTTGACTTCTTCCCTGGTTGCTCTGTGCACATGGAGTATAATTATCCTTTTAAATTTGTAGGTATCTTTTCTTTTTTTTATATCATAGAGTGATTTTAAGGACGCTTCAGAGCCATCAACTGGTACAAGGCAGGTCTCAAACTCCTTTTTCTCGTCACTAACCAGCATTACAGGCTTATTCACCTTACCGATTACCCTCTCCACAACACTTCCAAGCTTATCTTCAGAGCTGAAAACTCTGGAGCGCATCACAATAAAATCAAACTTCATTGATTCACTTATAATGACCTCTTCAGGTATCCCTTCAAGGAGCTTTGACATAACTTCAATCCCACATCCCCTTGTATACTCTTCTGCCATTTCAAGAATCTCTTCACCTCTCTTCTTAAGATATCCCTTCATGCTTTTAGGTTCACTGAGAAAACTCCTTTTGATAGGTGTAGTATCAACTATATGCAGAAATGTCAGAGTTGAATTTGTGTGGCACGCAAAATTTAAACCTGTGGTTATAACAGGATTCTCTTCTGCCACTTTAACAGGTATCAGTATCTTCATTTTACTCACCTAAATCACAAAAGTTCTAACATATAGAATAACCCCAGAAATTAACACCGATATAAAGGTTATTGGTGCTCCGTATCTTAAAAACTCTTTAAAGGTTATTGGATACCCCATCTTTTCACTTATCCCTGCCACCACTACATTGGCTGAAGCGCCAATCAGTGTTCCATTTCCTCCAAGGCAGGCTCCAAGGGCTAAAGCCCACCATAGGGGATTACTCCCCGCCTGGGCTATTTGAGCAGCAATGGTTGGGTCAGAGCTCATACTGTGCACCATGGGTACCATAGTAGCTGTGAAGGGGATATTGTCTACTATAGCACTTGCCAGAGCAGAGGCCCAGAGTATCACAAAGGTTGCCACAATAAGATTACCTCCAGTTGCGTCCACTGCAGCTCTTGCAGCGAGTTCCAGTAAGCCTGCCTCCTCAAGCCCTTTGACTATTACAAATAGTCCAGCAAAGAAGAGCAGAACACTCCACTCCACCTGATGGAGAATATCATCTGGATGCTTAGCGCTTATCAGAAGTAGTAGGCTTGCACCGAAAATTGCAACTGTCGCAGGTTCAAGATGGAGCATTGAATGAAGGAAGAAGAGGAGTATTACAAGAGAAAGTACAAAGAGGGACTTTTTGAGAAGAGCATAATCTTTAATCTCATCCCACTCATTCATACCCATAACTTTTTTAATATTGCCAGGTTTTTTTGAAAGGTCTTCTCTGAAAGCAAACCTCAGGAAGACAACAGACACCAGGAATACTACCAATATTGGTGGTCCCAGGTTGATAATGAACTCATTAAAACTTAGGCCAGCGCCGCTGCCAATAATTATATTCGGGGGGTCGCCAATAAGGGTTGATGCACCTCCAACATTGGAGGCAATAACCTCGGCAATAAGGTAGGGAACTGGCCTGAGTTTAAGGCTCTGGGTTATACTTACAGTTACAGGGGCAATAAGCAAAACTGTAGTTACATTATCAAGGAAAGCTGAAAGTATAGCAGTTATAGTTGAAAAGAGAAGCATTATTTTCCAGGGATCGCCTCTAGAAATTTTTGCAGATTTTACAGCAAGAAACTCAAAGACCCCTGTCTCCTTCAGAATTCCCACTATAATCATCATTCCTAGAAGAAGACCTATTGTATTCCAGTCCACAGCTTCAGCCAGAAAGTGAATCTCAGTGGGGAATTTCTCTTTTTCAATTAGACCGAAATGAGCCCCAAAAAGAAGTAAAATGGAACCTCCTCCCAGAGCTGCCACTGTTCTGTGTATCTTTTCAGTAATTATAAGAGCATATGCGACTGTTGCTACTATAAGCGCAAATAGCAAAGAACTTTCCGTTTTTACCACCTCTTAAATTTCAACCCTGCAAAGTCCAGGCTTTACTGTATAATGGTTATTAACTCCCCCATATAAAACTTCCATTAAAGAATTTTTTGCAACATTGAACTATAAACTAAGAGTCAATATTCCCGCTATGCATCAACAGATTTTATATTGTAGGCGTTATGCCTAAAAGGCAGAATATATAAAATTAATCCCCCATCACCCTTTTAACTATAATTTCTACTGCCTCCTCAACTTTCTTCTCTGCATCTCCTCTGAGCTTTTTTGCCTCCTTCTCAGCATCCTCAATTATAGCACTGGCAGCTTTTTCTGCCTCTTTCACAGCTTCTGAAACAATATTGGCACCATCCTTCTTGGCTTTAAGCTCTGCCTCCTCTTTAACTCTCTCTGCATCTCTCCTGGCATTGTTTATGAGATTCTCAGCTTCCTTCTCTGCATCTTTAATCTTGCTTTCTGCCTCTCTTTCAGCCTCTTTTATGGTAGATATAGCCTCAACAATCATTAAACCACCTCATTATACTATAACCTTCAACAGATAAAAATTCTTTTATCTGCTGTTCCAAGAGTAAATCCTGGCTATGGATTATTTAATATTTTCGTTCCTTCTATGCTGGGCAGGAGTTTGTAGAGATTTTCGTGGATAATCAAAAGTCAATTCTGGCCATATCTATCTGATTTACCGGGGAAGTTTGTAAGCTTTCAGATTCGAAGTTAAGACTGTTCCCTTAATACCAGGTCTTACGAGAATATAGTTTTTGATAATAAAGTCCCATTAATAGGGAAAGATTTATAAAGATATTTCCCTGTATAGTGTACATGGATAGGGATGAAGTAAAAGAATACCTGGTGGATTTTCAAAAAAAGGAGTTGCCTGAACTTGTAGAAAGGGAGTTGGAACTAAAAGAGG
>CAZCRG010000038.1:0-14863 GCA_964501105.1 Candidatus Hydrothermarchaeota archaeon
AAAGCAAAAAAACGGGCCCCTAGCCCCCTTTAATTCCATTTTTAATAAATTGGAAACCCCTTTTAAAGGATTAAAAAAGACTACACCCCCCGAGAGCATATCGAGAAAAATATGACTCAAGTAGCCCAGAAGAAAGGAAAGAGTTACCAGCTCACTCGAATAATTAAATAATACAATGGTACTGAGAATTAGAGCAGGAAAAGAGTGAGTTATACCCCTATGTCCAAAAACAGATTTCAGTATGGTGGATAAAGGGTGGAAAAGCCTTCCAGCTATAGATCCGGGAGTATCTATATCTGGCATAAGAGAGGCAAGAAGAGAAACTGCTGCAGTAGCTAAAGTCATAGGCAGGTGTAAAAGCTTGAAGATTAAAAGATACAGGATAATTGCGGCTGCAATATGAGTGTAAAATTTCATTTCTGCTACCTGTCCATCACTGTTTCAGAAAGTGGACATAAAACTAACTGCTGCAGACCTTTCTGAGACTGCCATCATTCAAGAATAAACTATAAGGATTACTCTCAGGAATAAACTCCATAAAAGATATAGGCCAAAATAAAAAGTAGTGTGGATAATAAGGAAGTTTTAAAGATTAAGTCCCTATTCGCCATTATTTTTTCCCGGGGTGACTATAGAGTTACATCAAGATTGAGTTTTTCTACCAGCTCCTTATATCTGTTACGAATTGTTACCTCAGTCACACCGGCTACCTGAGCCACCTCCTTCTGAGTCTTTCTCTCTCCCATGAGTACTGAAGCAATATAGAGAGCTGCAGCACTCACACCAGTGGGGCCTCTCCCAGAGGTAATCTCCTTATTCATTGCCAGAGTAAGAATCTCTCTGGCTTTGCTCCTTACCCTCCCACTGAGTTTTAACTCACTTCCAAACCTTTCAATATAATCCAGAGGTGAAGAAGGTCTTGGATTCAGCCCAAGCTCTCTTGTAACAAATCTGTAGGTTTTTCCTATTTCCTTTCTATTTAACCTTGCAGCATCAGAAATCTCATCGAGAGTCCTCGGTACTCCGAGTTCTCTGCAGGCTAGGTAAATAGATGCCGCACTTACACCTTCAATACTCCTTCCTCTTGTAAGCCCCCTCTCCACAGCTTTTCTATAAATTTTTGCTGCCATTTCTCTAACATTTTTTGGCAGATCAAGGCGAGAAGACATGGCATCCATTTCAGTTAGAGCCTGAGCAAGATTTCTCTCAATGGAGTTGCTTACCCTTATACGCTGCTGCCACTTTCTCAGACGGTACATCTGAGCCCTCTTGGCAGCCGAGATATCTTTGCCTGAGGCATCTTTATTGCGCCAGTCTATAACTGTACTCAAGCCCAGGTCATGCTGGGTATAGGTCAGTGGCGCTCCTGCATGACTTCTTCTTTCCATCTGCTCATTATCAAAGGCTCTCCAGTCTGGTCCCCTATCTAAAAGAGCCTCCTCAAGAACAAGTCCACACCCATTACACACAACCTCAGCCCTCTCTGCGTCATGAGAAAAACTCCTGCTCCCGCATTCGGGGCATTCATCGAGATTTCTTCCTCCCAACTGAAGTCCTCCTTCTATCCTTTATTATAAATAATCCTGAGGATTTTATTTCAGAAATGAGTTTCTCACTGAGCTTAACCTCTGGGCGTACAACAAAGTAGGGATAGGAGACAGGGCCAATTACATCTACAACTTTCCCAACTCTCTGGCCGCGCCTGGTGGCAACCTCACAATAAAGAGGTGGATAATTCTTTCCCCTGAAAAGTATCGAGCCTGTACTACTGATATGACTGAATTCCCCCAGAGGACGCATGATAACCCTCCTAATCAACTATTAATCTTTTTGGATTAACACCAGTAATTATTTTAGAATATTTATTACTCAAACCAGAAGCAAGAGCCACATTTAGCATATCTTCTGGCGAAATAATGTCCTCTGGAGCATGGGAATCAGTATTCACTATCAATTCTGCCTTAACTTCCTCAGCAACTCTTGCCACGTGGCCATTGGCTAAAGAGTGCCCCTTTCTTGCTGATAGCTCAAGAAATATTCCATTTTCTCTGGCAAGTTCTGCCTCCTCCACATTTATCAAACCGGGATGAGCAAGAATATCAACTTCAGGAGTTGAAACTCCAGCCAGATTTGTGCCCTTGGCCACTGGCTCCACAAGGGTCTCGCCGTGCACCACAACTATCTCTGCTCCAAGTTTTTTTGCCTTCACAGCAAGCTTTGGTATATACTCAGGCGGCAGGTGGGTAAGCTCTATCCCGATGAGAACTCTAACTCCATGCCCCTGAAGCTCATCCCTCGCCTTTACCAGGTGCTTCAGAATAAACTCCATATTACTTCCATCAGCATGGTCTGTGATTGCTATGGCTTCAAAGCCCTTCTCTGCATAGCGCCTGGCTATCTCGCTGGGCAGAAGTTCTCCATCTGAAAAAAGGCTGTGAATATGCAGATCAAAACTCATGGAGTTAATTTTCAGATTTAAAGTTTAAATAGATTACTACAAACCGCAGGGATAATTAAAAAATATGCCACGAGGCTAATCCAGCTTCCTCAGGTCAACAATTCTCTTTGCCTTCCCTTTACTCCTTGGTATTGTACCAGGTTCAACAAACTTTACCTCAGCCTTTATTCCAAGAACACTCTGGAGCTTACCCTCAAGCTCATGCTTGAGCCTGACCAACTCCTTTGCCTCACCCTTGAATACCTTCTCAGTAGCTTCAACTTCAACCCTGAGTTCATCAAGAATATTCTTTCTGTCCACAACAATCTGGTAGTGCTCTGCTATCTCGGGATAGCTTAACAGCACCTGCTCTATCTGAGACGGGAACACATTCACTCCTCTTACTATGAGCATGTCATCACTTCTGCCAGTTAGCCTCTCAATTTTCAGGTGAGTCCTACCGCAGGAACATTCCTCCGGTATTATTCTTGATATGTCCCTTGTCCTGTATCTGAGTAGGGGCATCCCCTCTTTGGTTAAAGTGGTGAAGACAAGTTCACCTCTCTCTCCAGGACCAAGAACCTCTCCAGTTTCAGGGTCTATAACCTCCAGAAGAAAGTGATCTTCCCACACATGAAGTCCATTTTTCTCCTGGCACTCAGAAGCAACACCTGGACCGCAGAGCTCACTCAAACCATAGTTGTCGTAAGCATCTATACCAAAGGCTTCTTCAATCTTTCTGCGCATATTCTCACTCCAGGGCTCTGCGCCAAAGATACCTGTGCGGAGAGAAAGCTTATCCAGCTCAACTCCAGTCTTCTCTGCATACTCAGCCAAATAGAGGGCATAGGAGGGAGTAGAAGAAAAGGCTGTAACCTCAAGGTCCTTCATCATCATAAGCTGCTTCTCAGAATTTCCCACGCCGCTGGGTATAACAGTTGCACCTATCCTCTCCACTCCATAATGAAAACCCAAACCTCCTGTGAAAAAGGCATAGTTGTAAATTAGCTGGACTGTGTCTTTTTTTGAGAGGCCGCAGGAGGTCAGAACTCTCGCCATGAGTTCTGCCCAGTTGTTTAAATCCCCGCTGGTATAGGCTACTATTGTGGGCTTTCCTGTTGTTCCAGAGGAGGCATGAACTCTGACTATTTCTTCTCTTGGAACACAGAGCATTCCCAGAGGATAATTCTGCCTTAAATCATCTTTAACTGTAAAGGGAAGCTTTGAAAGGTGGCTTAACTTCTTAATATCATCAGGACTAACTCCAGCCTCCTTAAGCTTTCTTCTATAGAATGGTGAGTTTCTGTAGGTGTAATCAACTATACTTCTAAGTCTTCTCTCCTGAAGAGCTTCAAGTTTATCTCTGCTCAAGGTCTCTGCACTTTTATCCCAGAACATGCCAATGAATTCTTCAAAGGAGTATAAAAATTTTTAGAAGGGGCTACCACTTTCACTGAACTCCCATTGCTACTACAGAGGACGGGACATTAAAGGATAAGCTATTAATATTTTAATGCTGAACTCTTTTTATGATAATCTTAATGGCAGGTCTGCCTGCCTCAGGCAAGAGCACTCTGGCAAAAGCTCTGGCAAGAAAAATCAGAGCCACTGTGCTAAGGACTGATTTAGTAAGGAAGCAGCTCTTTGAAAAACCTACCTACAGCAGGGAGGAAAAGCTCCTGGTTTATAAAGTTACCTTTTTAATAGCAGAATATTTAGCCAGAGCCAAGGTGAATGTTATTCTGGATGGAACCTTTTATAAGAGGGAGCTAAGGAATAAAGTTTACCAAATTGGAAAAAAAACAAGAACTAAAGTTTTTGTTGTGGAATGCTGTGCTCCTGAAGCTGTAATAAAGGAAAGAATGGAAAGAAGAAAGCTCAGAGGCTCTCTCAGTGATGCTGACTTCGAAGTCTACAAGAAGATTTCTAGAGAGTTTGAACCAATTCAGAGGCCTCACATAATAGTGGACAGCTCCAGAAGTATTAAAGAGAATGTATCTGAAGTCCTCAGGCGAATTTCAAAAAAGAGTTATAAAAGCTTAGAGTAGGTGTAAGCCAAGTCGAAGTACTTCTTTACAAGGGCTGAGCACTCCTTCTTCTCCTCATCACTTACATTCTCATCAAAGAGCTTAAAGCCTGTGACCTTCATTCTAACAAAGGCTCTGTAGCACTTATAGAAATCCAGAAGGCTTTTCAGCTCCTCCTCACCTGAAAATTCAAAGTAAGCTTCAACAAAGGCTTTCCCGAGGTCTTCCCTGCCATAAAAGTCCAGGTCCATGGCAAGAAAAGCCATGTCTGCAAGAATATCACTGCAGCTGAAACCCTTGAAAAATTCTATGGCATCAAAAATATAAATTCCCTCTCTGTATAGCCTCCCGGGCTCTCTAACAATAAATATATTACCACTGTGGAGGTCACCATGGCACTCCTTTATTTTCCCCTCTTCCACCCTTCTGTCAAAGAGCTTTTTATTGTTCCGCAGGAAATTCATCACTTTGCTTTCCAGTTCCAGATATTTTTCCTCGTCTAAATAAGTTTCAGTAAGATTTCTTGTCTGCTCAAAATTCTGAATCCAGTTAGCCTCAACCTGAGTGTAGCTTCCATATTTATTAACTTCCTCACCAGTAGGAGCCTTTGAATGAAAACCAGCCACTAAGCGAGCAATCTCAACAATATCTTCTCTGGAAATATCATTGCTCCTCAAAAGATTGCTCATTATTGATTCCTGGGGAAGCTGAATCATCTTCACAGCATACTCAACAACTTTACCCTCGCCATTAACCTTTATCTCACCCTCCTCTGTCTCCACAATGGGCACCACTCCAAGGTAAATATCTCCTGCAAGGGCCTTATTAACCCTCATCTCCTCATGGCAGTAAAACTTTCTTTTTTCAAGAGTGGTGAAGTCAAGAAAACCGAAATCGACAGGTTTCTTTATTTTATACACATATTCGCCTGTAAGAAAAACAAAGGAGATGTGAGTCTGGAGCATCTTTATCTCTTTAACCTTCTCGTCGTAGCTCTCAGGCTTCTGCAGAGCCTCCAGAACTCTCTCAAGCATCACTCCAGCACCTCAGTATGGCCTTCTTTTCCCACTATAACTTTTGTGGTAATTCCGTAAAAGATTCCATTCTCAACAACACCCACTATACTATTAATATCCTTCTCAAGCTTATGCGGGTATTCAATTCTTCCAAAGTAGGCATCTAAAATATAGTTGCCATTGTCTGTAACCAAGGGGCCTGATTTGCCTTTTGCCTGCCTGAGCTTTGCCTCTTTACATCCAATAGCTTTCAGTTTCCTGACAACTGCACTCCATGCAAAAGGCAGAACCTCTACAGGCACAGCAATATCAAGAAAGTTTGAGAGCTTTGACTCATCCACAACCACAACAAACTTCCTGGAGTTGTAGGCAACTACCTTCTCCCTGAATAGAGCTGCCCCTCCTCCTTTAATAAGGTGATAGTTTCTTGAAACCTGGTCAGCGCCGTCTATAGCTATGTCCAGTTCCTGCACCTCCTCAAAGGTGGTAAGAGGGATTCCATTTTTTATGGCAAGAATTCTTGTGTCTGCAGAAGTAGGTATCCCCTTAATACTCAACCCTTCCTCTCTTACCCGCCTTCCAAGTTCTTCTATAGCATACCTTACAGTGCTACCTGTACCTAATCCAACATAATTTCCATCCTCAACCTCTTTAGCAGCCTCAATTCCAGCCAGCCTCTTTTTCTCTTCTGACATGACTAAACCTCTACTCCAAAGCTTTTATAAATCTTTGTTTCTATGAGCTTGAAGATGCCTGACCTTTTACCGAAAATCTTTACTCTGCCCTTTCTTATATCCTCTATGTCCTCAACAACAACACCGGCAGAGCCTATCTCTCTGTAGCTATGGGCATCACTCCCAGCAGTCATGAGCATATTCTTCTTCAGGGCAAAGTTCATAGCCTGCCTGTTAGCTCTCTCGAGGACACATCTGGCATTGAAAACCTCTATACCATCGAGGGCATTGTAGAGGCTTCCAATACCCTTGAGCCTGTTTAGTCTGAAGTGGTCAAAGGGATGAGAGGCTATACATATGCCTCCCTGAGAGTGCACCTCATCAACCACCTCATAAAACTCTCTAGCCTTTACCTCCTCTTTTATAAATAGGCAGAGAACCTCACCTCTGTCGGTGAGAACCTCCTCACCCGGGATAACTATAAAATCATTCCCTGCAATTTTCCTGCCTCGGAAACCCCCTTCAGCAGAGTTATGGTCAGTGATTGCTACTCCATCCAGACCTCTACTCTTTGCGATTTTTATTATCTTATCCACTTTCATTCGAGAGTCCTTTGAGTATTCAGAATGCATATGCAGGTCAATTTTTATAGTCATTATTCCTTAGTAATAATTTAATTACTTATTAAAAATTAACCCCTTCCATAACTCGATATAAAAATCAGTTATATTTCTGAATCTGTTGCGTAAGCAACCGGGGTTTAGAAAGGGGGTTCTTATATTTAGTACCCTTGTAAACCCCCCTCTATTATATTTAAGAATCTACGGCGTTAGCCGTGGGGGTTCGAGGAAGGGGGTGAAACCCCCTTCTATTATATTCATGTATCTACGGCGACAGCCGTCTGGGGTGTAGAGAGGGGGTACTGATATTTAGTACCCTTGTAAACCCCCTTCTCTAGGGTTAAATTTAAAGCCTTTAATTTCGAATAGGATTAGTGGAGGCATTGAGATGTTTGAGCCAGAGATAGAAACTATGCCCCTGGAGGAACTTAAGAAGCTTCAGAAGAAACGCCTTAGAGAAGTGGTGAAGTACTGCTATGAAAATATTCCCTTTTACAGAAAGAAGTTTAATGAGGCAGGTTTAAAGCCGGAGGATATTAAAGGTCTTGAGGACCTGCCAAAGATTCCTTTCACAGTTAAGGATGACCTCAGGGACCACTATCCCTATGGCATCCTTGCAAAGCCTTTGAAGGAGATTGTGAGATTTCACTCTTCTTCAGGAACCACAGGTATACCCACAGTGGTTGCCTACACAAAGAAGGATATAGAAACCTGGTCAAGAATCATGGCCAGAGGTTTAGCCACAGCAGGCGCTACCAATGAAGATATAATTCAGGTGGCCTATGGCTATGGTTTATTCACTGGTGGCCTGGGATTCCATTATGGCAGTGAAGCTCTCGGAGCTGCAACATTACCTGCTGGAGGTGGAATCACACCCACTAAGAGGCAGATTCAGATTCTTAAGGATATGAAGAGTACAGTGCTGTGCTGTACGCCAAGCTATGCTCTTTATCTGGCTGAAGAGGCAAAGAAGGCTGGCATTGATCCTGAAAAAGACTTTAATCTTCGAATTGGCATCTTTGGCGCAGAGCCCTGGAGTGAAAATATGAGGAAGAAAGTGGAGAAGGCTCTTAATCTGAGAGCTCACGATGTCTATGGGCTCAGTGAAATCTGGGGACCAGGTGTGGGAATGGAGTGTGAGTATCGCAATGGTTTACACATCTGGGCTGACCACTTTATTGTTGAGGTAATAGACCCTGAGACAGGCGAAGTTCTCGGTAGTGGTGAAAAGGGTGAGCTTGTCTTTACAACTCTTACAAGAGATGCCATGCCTCTTCTGAGATACAGAAGTAAGGATATCTCCATTATTACAGAAGAACCCTGTGAATGCGGAAGAACTCATCCCAGGATGCTCAGGGTTATGGGCAGGAGCGATGATATGCTCATAATTCGCGGAGTAAATGTATTTCCATCGCAGGTGGAGCATGTCCTCATGCGCATCCCTGGCATAGGTGAGCATTACCAGATAATTGTTGACAGGGATATTCTTGATACCCTCAAGGTAAGAGTTGAAGTGACACCCGAGGTCTTCTCAGATAAGCTATCAGAGCTTGTTGACCTTCAGCGCAAAGTTGAAGGAGAGCTTAATGCTGTACTAAATGTGGGGGCAAAGGTGGAGCTTGTGGAGCCCGGTACAATTCCAAGAACTCCCGGTAAAGCTCAGAGAATAGTTGATCTGAGGAAGGAGGTTTAATTTATGGCTGTGGAGCAGGTTAGTGTTTTTGTTGAAAATAAGCCTGGAAGGCTTAGTAAGGTGACAAAGGTTCTCGGAGAGGCTGGAATCAATATAAGAGCATTAAGTATTGCAGAGCTTGGCGAATTTGGTGTTATAAGGCTCATAGTGGACAGGCCTCACGAAGCTAAAGCTGTGCTTAAAAACTCAGGGCTATCTGTCGGTGTAAATCCAGTTTTAGCTATAGAGATGGGCGATGAGCCTGGCAGCCTGGCAAGGATTGCTGAAGTGCTGGGTGGAAGGGAAATAAATATAGATTATGCCTATGCCTTCCTTAAGGAGGGAATGGCAGTTCTCATAGCAAGAGTAAGCGATACCGAAAGAGCTGAGAAGGAGCTGAGCGAAGCAGGGATTAAGACTCTAAAGGCTGAAGACCTCTACAGAATATAGCAGTTAGAACCTTTTATTTTTATTTTCAGGGGTCTCTTGGCCATCCCAGCACTAATTTTAAATATTATTTTGGGAGTTCTTAATCCAATGAAACTTCTGGTAAGTCCCTACACTGTTGAAGAAGCTCAGGAAGCACTGAGAGGTAAAGCTGACATTATAGATGTGAAGAACCCCAGAGAGGGGAGCCTGGGTGCAAATTTTCCCTGGGTGATCAGAGAGATAGTTTCTCTTGTGGGAAGCAGTGCTGAGACCAGTGCAACCCTGGGAGACCTGAAGTTTAAGCCAGGGCAGGCGGCTCAGGCAGCCTATGGGCTCTCTTTGCTTGGTGTTGATTACATTAAGGCGGGAATTGCTTTCAGGGGCGTGCAAAAGGCTGAAGAGCTGGCAGGGAGTATAGTTAGAGCAGTGGAAGGAAGAGCAAAGGTTATCCTTGCAGGCTATGCTGATTACTCAAGTATTGGAGCAGTTTCTCCTCTTGAGCTTCCAGCCATAGCAAGGAAGGCAGGCGCCCATGGGGTGATGATTGATACCTTCACAAAGGATGGAAGAGGGCTCTTCGACTTTTTAGGAGAGAAGGAGCTTTCAGCTTTTGTAGAAAAGGCTCATTCCTTAGACCTTGAGGTTGCTCTTGCTGGCTCTCTAAGAGAGGAGCAGCTTTTAAAGGTTAAGGAGATTGGAGCAGATATTGCAGGGGTAAGGGGAGCAGCCTGTTCACAGGGGGACAGAGTTAATGGTAAAATTCAGGCGTCTAAAGTTGAGGAGCTAAAGAGGATATGTACAGAGTATTAGAGGCTGACCTGAGCAGGGAGAAATTCTCAGAAATTATTATTGGAGAGGAGGAAATTTCTCTTTTTCTTGGCGGGAAAGGATTAGCTGACTGGCTTATCTACAAAAATCTCAAGCCTGGTGTGGATGCTCTTTCAGAAGAAAATATTCTTATTTTCATGACAGGTCCTCTCTCAGGCACTCCAGCACCTTCCTCAGGGAGAATCTCTGCAGTTAGCAAGTCGCCCCTGACTGGTACTATTGCCGAATCCCACTGCGGAGGCTACTTTGCCCTTGCACTGAGAAGAGCTGGCTATCTTGGTGTGGTGATAAAGGGAAAGGCAAGGGATAGAATTTTTCTGAATATTGGTGAAGAGCCAAGCTTTGAGGATGCATCAGAGCTCTGGGGTAAAGATACAAGAGAGGCTGAGAGAGATATAAAGAAGATAGCTGGAAATGGTGCTGAGGTTTTAGCTATTGGAAAAGCAGGAGAAAACCTTGTAAGATTTGCTTCAATTATTCATCAGGGGCACAGAGCCTTTGGGAGAGCTGGCTTAGGTGCAGTCATGGGTTCTAAGAACCTTAAGGCAATTGCAGCTCACGGTAAGGAGAAGATACCTCTGGCAGAGAGGGAGAAATTTCTCAGTCTTTCAAAGCTTCTTTATGGAAAACTTGCTAAACATCCAACAACAGGTGAAGTTTTAAAGAAATATGGAACCCCCAATGTTCTGGCAAAAGTTAACTATATAGGCCTACTTCCCACAAGAAATTTCACCTCCGGAGTCTTTGAGGGGGCTGAAAAAATTTCTGGCGAGGAGGTTTTTAAGCATATAAAAAAGAGCTATGGTTGCTACTCCTGTGCCACAAAATGCGGGAAGGAGGTTGAGGTAGATGGCTACAGTACTAAAAGTCTTGAGTATGAAACTCTATTTGCCTGCGGCTCAAATCTTGGAATCTCCAGCCTGAAGGAGATTATAAAACTCAATGAGGTCTGCAATTCTTTTGGTATGGACACAATTTCCTTTGGAGTAACAGTAGCCTCTTTTATTGAAGGCGCCAGAAAAGGTTATATTGATTACAGAATAGACTGGGGTGAGGCTGAGGAGATTTTAAAACTTGCAGAGAAGATTGCCAGAAGAGAAGGTATAGGCGATGCCCTGGCTGAGGGAAGCTATAGATTCTGGAAGAATAGAAATAAGAGCCTTTCAGTGAGTGTTAAGGGCATGGAGCTTCCAGGTTATGACGCCAGAGGAGCAAGAGGCTTAGCATTGGCCTATGCCACAAGCAACAGAGGAGCGTGCCATTTAAGAGGTCCAGTTTACATAGATGAAATTCTTGCCCAGACTGTTGATAGGAGTACTCCAGAGGGCAAAGCAGAGCTGGTTAAAAAACGTCAGGACTTTCACTCTGCCATAGACTCTTTAATTTTATGTAAATTCACATCAAGAGCTTTAGAGCCAAAAGAATATGCTGAGCTCTTCACCCTTGCCACAGGTATTGAGATTAATGAAGAGGAGCTTCTAAGAGCGGGGGAGAGGATTTTCAATCTTGAGAGGCTGATGAATACAAGAGAGGGCTTCAGAAGAGAGGAAGATACTCTTCCAGATAGACTTCTCAGAGAGCCTCTTCCAGAGGGACCTTCTCAGGGCAGGGTGGCTGAGCTTGATACTCTGGAGGAGTACTACAGAATAAGAGGCTGGAATGCTGAGGGAATTCCAGAAAAAGAAAAATTAAAAGAGTTAAAAATAGAGATTTAGCAGGAATCGTGGGAAATTGCTCCCTGGGGACAGCCCTCGACACAGGCGCAGCACTCTATGCAGTCATCTGGGTTGACTGCTTCACTCTTGTTGTCGTCGTTGAGCTCATATACGCCAGCAGGGCATACATCTACACAATTTCCGCATCCTACACAGGCATCTACGTCAATATCTATTGAGACCATATTTGTACCTCCTATTGCGCTACTCGATAGCAATAATAACAAAAGAAAATAATTATCGAAGAGATATCTTTATATGGGGTGTTAGTTCTGCCCAGAGAAGTATTTTAATCTTTTAATTTTCAGCTTGATATTCCCCTCATTATATGGCTCTCTTCCTGAAGGATAAAAACAGGAAAAACCCTATAGTTCAATTTTAATCTCCTTTAAGCTGTCTGAATTTTTCCTCTCCAACACACTTTTCTGCGTACTCACACCAGTTAATACAGAGATTATCTCTTGTCTTTTTCACCACAGTGCCGCACTCTTCGCACTCTGCCTCGGCCTCGTCGCTCCAGATTTCAACCTCACTTTTGCAGTTGGGGCAGAGAACATATTCCGGCTTTGGGCGCTTAATCTCTGTACTGCCTGGACAGGAAGCCCTGAGCTTGCCTACATCTACTTCTTCCATACAACTACCTAGAAGATTAATCTCTTTATTCTTTTTTGCGAAAATGTTCAGCAGGAAGAATGTTCTATGGCGTCTTCAGGACATACTGCAACACAGGCACAACACTCTATACAGTCCCGAACATTTGGAGCAGTTGCTTTATTGTCTACAAGCTCATATACACCTGCTGGGCAGGCTTCAACACATTCAGCATGCCCCTTACACTTGTCGTAGTCTATTTTGATGGTAACATCTGCTTTGTACTCTTTCACATTCATAGTCTCACCTATAGCCTCATCTTACAAATATTTCTTTCTTTCTCGCCTTTGATACTTCCTCAAAAATCCAGTTGCTCAGGAACTTGGCATAATGGGCTATATCGCAGATAGAAATTAATCCCTTAATCTCATTTCCCTCCACAACAGGCAGACGTCTGAACTTGCCCTCGCCCATCATCTTAGCAGCCTCGTAGACCTCCATATCAGGAGTGGCTGTCTTGGGCGCATTAGTCATAATTGACCTGACTGGAGTACTATTAACATCATAACCAGCAGCCACCCCCTTCACCACAACATCCCTGTCCACAAGGAGGCCTGTGAGGTCTCCATTCTTTGTAACCAGAACCACGCCTACATTTTCCTCTTTCATCTTCTTTGCTGCTTCAGCAATAGATGTATCTTCCTCAACAGTCACAACACCAGAAGTCATCAAATCTTTTACCTTCATATCCATCCCCCGGATGATAATACTTTATTACTCTTACAATAAAAACTTTATTGAGAGCATTCACAAAATATAATACTGGTGAGAAAAATGAAGGGAACAAAAGTAAAGGATGTGGAAATAACCTGGCTGGGACATGCCAGCTTCAAGTTCAAGGGGAGTAAAGTTGTATTTATAGACCCCTACGTCTTACCTGAAGGCGAAGAAAAGGCAGACATAATAGTGATGACCCATGAGCACTTTGACCACTGCGCTGTTGAAAATGCTGAGAAGATAATTAAGGATTCCACTGTTGTGCTCACAACCAAGGGCTGTGCAGCTAAGTGTGGCTTTGAGACAAGAGTAATAGGTACTGGTGAGAGTATAGAGCTACAGGGTGTAAAAATTGAGACTGTTGAAGCCTATAATGTTGACAAACAGTTCCATCCACGTGGTCTTGGCTTTGGTGTAATAGTTGAGATGGATGGAGTTAGAATTTACCACGCTGGAGATACTGATTTAATACCTGAGATGAAAAATTTGAAGCCAGATGTTGCCCTTCTCCCAATAGGCGGAACTTACACCATGAACATTGAGGAAGCTGTTGAAGCTACTGCAAGAATAAAGCCAGAAATTGTAATACCCATGCACTACAACTATATTGATGGCACCGAAGCAGAGCCTGAGAAGTTCAGGGAGCTTCTTTCTGAGAAGGATCCCGAGATTCAGGTGACAATTCTATCGCCCTAAGCGGCTGCCAGGGCTTTCAGAAAAGCTGTGGCATAGCTCCCTTTGGGAAGAGAAAAGCTGAGAGTTAAGAAGTAACCCTTCCCTTCTTTTCCCTTATTTTCAACTCTTATGTTCTCTGCCCTGAAGAACATATCTCTATCCTTCTTCTGAAAGGCTGCGCCGAACTCTTCAAGTATATCAAAATCCTCCATCTTCAACCCCCTGCCAGCAAGAAACTCCTGATATATTGGCTCAGGATTTTCCCTGTGGGGGAGTCTGAGCTTTCTCCCCTCAAATTCCTCAAAGAAATTTTCATAGTAGCCCTTCTTAATAAAATATAAACTTCCTGCCAGGTATTCAACCTCTTTCAGGGCTCCTGTGCCAAGATTTTCCACAAGTATTCTCTTGAGAGCTTCATTCCACATATAGCTCTGGTAGGCAGAGGAGAAGATTTTCATAAGGTGTCTTCTTATTAGCTTAAGCCCTCCAAAATAATCCTCCCTTTTTTCAAGGTAGCTCACAATATCAAGGAAGTTCTCATAGCGCTTCATAAGCTTCAGGCTCTGCTTCAGTTCACTCCAGCTTCCCCAGTTCACCTTTATTTTGTCCTTAATCTCCTTAATGTAGCCCTTCTCCTTCCTGTACCTTGAAGTCAGATATATCTTGAGAGCTTCCTCATATCTCCCTCTGGCAATTTCCTCAACTATGAACCTTCTCGAGCCACGGAGAGAGCCGAACCTCTGGCTGTCAAAGTAGTTGGGAACTGGCACTGCCCTGAGAAAGTCCAGATTATTCAAAAGATTCTCAAAGGTCTGCTTCTTCATTCTTCTCAGAGTTATAGTAAATCTATTTCCTGTGTGGCTACCCAGAGTAAGCTTTCTATCAACATTGAAGAGGTACTCAAGCTTTATATTTCTCTCTTTCAGTGAGAGCCTGTATTTTTTTGGCACAGTTATATGCTGCACAGCAATACTGTGCTTATCCTTTAAACCCGAGTAACCTATAGCTTTAAGAGGCACACCAGCCTTCCTTGAGATTATCTTTAGAGCCTCATAGGTGTCCAGCTCCTTCTTAACAAGCCTGTAGAGGGAAAAGCTCCCGCTATCACTTTTCTTCAGATTGATAAGCTCCTCAACAACAAAGTCCTCGGGCTTCATTCTCATCTTATAAAGACTTCTTTCTGAAAGCATCACTCTGCTCAAGCTAAATAACCACCCTCATCTTTATTATACTGAGAACACCAGAGGTTATATCTCAGTATCTGTGGCGTAGCCACCGGGGTTTAGAAAGAGTGTTATATTTCTGAATCTGTTGCGTAAGCAACCGGGGTTCAAGGAAGGGGGTTCTAATATTTAGTACCCTCGTAAACCCCCTTCTTTATATTTAAGAATCTACGGCGATA
>CAZCRG010000039.1:0-14834 GCA_964501105.1 Candidatus Hydrothermarchaeota archaeon
TACATTAACTATGGTACAACCAGATAAAAGATTCAATTAAGGTGACAGAGATGAGTGAAGATATCAAAGATAAGGTTAAGGGCTGGTTAGAAAAAGAGGGCATATTTAAGGAGGAAGTCGAAGACGAAAGGGCTGATTTCCACTTTGTTGTTGAATATCCCAGAGGCTCCGGGCAGAGCTGTGAGGTTATTAAGCTAAAAGATAAAGATAATATTATACTCGGAAGCAGAATAGTGATTAGTGAACAACACTTTAAAGCTCTCCATTCCTTACCTTCAAATCAGAAAGAAAATCTTCTCTGGCAGATACGATATGACCTTCTCTTCAGAGAACCAGAGTTCAGAATGATTCCCAATGCTAAGGAATTCAAAGCCATGGAGTTTACCAAGATTATTTATGGTGAAGAGCTCACTTTTCCTCTACTCATGAATAACCTCAGAGAAATCTTCAGATGTAAACTTTATATTATATGGCGCATGGCTCAACTTATAAGTGGCACTGATGAAGCCCCAGAGTTATATCAGTGATATCATGAAAGTAAAAGATATAATGCATAATATTACAATAGTAAGCGGAAATGAAAGTATTCACAATATAGCAAAGATAATGGAAGAAAAAAAATAGGCTCTGTACTAATTGAATATAGACCAATGTTATATTATATTCTCACAGAGAGGGACATAATAACCAAAGTTGTTGCAGAGAATAGAGACCCAAAACAAGTAAAAGCCAGAGAAATTATGACAAAACTTAGATATACAATTGATGCTCAGGCTACAATTGAAAAGGCATCAAAAATATTTAATTCCCACCACATACGCCGTCTACCAGTAATGGAAATGGGTGAAATTGTTGGAATAATAACCGCCAGAGATATCGCAAGAGCCTGCAGGGACCTTAACTAATTTTTTTCTTTTAATATAGTTCCATCCTTAATTATTATTTTTCTCATGGCTCTTTCACCAAATTCCTGATCATGAGTTACCACCACAAGGGTTTTACCCTCTGAATTAAGCTCCTCCAGCATCTGCATTATCTCCCTGCCAGAGACTGAATCCAGATTTCCTGTTGGTTCATCTGCCAGAATAATCTCAGGGTTATTTGCGAGAGCTCTGGCAATACTTACACGTTGCATTTCACCCCCTGAAAGCTCACTTGGCTTATGGTAAATTCTTTTACCAAGACCAACAAGTTCAAGAAGTTTTTTTGCTCTTTTTTCCCTCTCAGATTTACTTACACCAGCAAACCATAAAGGTAGCTCAACATTTTCAAGAGCATTCAACCTTTGTAGAAGGTTAAATCTTTGAAAAACGAAACCAATTTTCTTTCTCCTTAAAAAAGCAAGCTGATTCCTTGTCAGTTTTGATATATCCACCCCGTCAATATACACTTTTCCTGAAGAAGGTTTATCAAGAGCACCTATTAGATTTAAAAGTGTACTCTTCCCAGAACCTGAAGGTCCCATTATTGAAACATAATCACCTTTATTAATTACCAAGTTCACACTTCTGAGAGCTCTAACTCTGACCTTCCCAAGAAGATAATACTTGTCAACATTTTCAAGCCTGATAATTTCCTCCAGAGCCAGACCCCCTAAATTTCTTCTTCCACTCTTCTTCTGCGCCTCCAGAGGAATAAAATCAAAATAGCAAGTATAATACCTGAGAGTATATACAACCTGTAGTTGCTCTCTTTTCTCTTTGATATATTAAGATACACTTCTTTTGAGACTTCTCCAATTTTTCCTGTTTCATCCTTGTAGACTATCTTCAATGGAACTTTTATTTTATTCCCGGAAAAAGATGATGACACTTCGAGGTCAAATATAGCTGTTGAAGTATCATCCTGCTTTAAAGTTCCTAAATATGATGTAAACTCACCATTAATTGAGTTCTGTGGTGCTATTTCAACTTTTACTGCTTTTGCGTCCTGCTTTCCTACATTCTGAATCTGGATAGAAAGAGTAAAACTTTCCCCAGGATATAACTTCTTCGGCGAAGTATCCATACCTGCAATCTCAAGGTCAATATCCCCTCTTTCTGAAATAAAAACCTCAAAAGGAAGTTTAACTGTCCTCTCAACTGAATTTTCCTCTTTATAACTCAGAACTGCATAAACAATATGGTTTCCAGGAGATATATCTTTTGAGGATTTTAAATTAAAGCTTGCTACAGTTTTAGTGTCTCTATCCATAGTGCCAATTTCATAGGTTCTTTGCCCCGAAATTCCATCAGGAAGTTCTAAACTAAGGAGAACATTTTTAGCCTTACCTGTACCTGAATTTTCAATAGTCAGGTAAAGAGTAAAGTCCTCATCTTGATATACTCTCGGTGGTGTTGTGTTTATTCCCCCAAGGTAGAATTCTGCCCTACCTGAGATTTCAACACCAAAATTTACAATTTCCTCTATTTGCTTCTGGTTCGGGTCTCTGTAGATAAGCTTAAGAGGAATAAGATAATTGCCAAAGGATGCGTCCTCTGAAACTGCAACAGGCACACTTAAAGTCACTTCCTTTCCCTGCAGGATACTACCAAAATAAACAGTAGGTAAGCCCTCATCAATCTTGCCTGAAACAAAAATTTTCTGAGCTCCAGTGGGTTTAACTGGAGTTTTTCCATCCGGGTCAAAAACTACCTTAAAATGGGTAGCATAGTCGGAGCCAAAATTTTTTATAGTAATATTCATTACTGTTTTTTCACCAGGTTCAAGGGTAAGTGGCTCTACACTTACAATATAGAAATCCACAGCAGCCTGAGCTACTGGAAAAGTTAAAATAAGTAATATAATAGTCAAAGGATATTTCAGGTGCATGACTATAACTCCCCTCCTTTATATAAATAATTTACCTACCAGAAACTTCCACGATAGTGACCTGTAATAGGACAGCCCAGACAATGCTCTCTTTTATAGTATACACACTCAGAACAGGACCCTGAAGAATTACAGGGAGGCTCCTCGCTCTCTTCAAATTTCATTCTTACAGGAAAGACCAAATCTTTAACAGGCGTTATAACTACATCCAGCTCTACATCACTTACAGCAGGATTATTTCTTATATGAGCATCCACTATTGACTCTATTGTGACAAGATCCTCACTCATAAGAAATAAAGTAAGATTCTTCTTTCCAGATACTACAAAACCATTCACAAAATAGGGACATCCTTCAAAACTCTTCAGAATCTCATTTGAACTTCTCGTAGTAACCTCCACCTTCACAAGATAGAGGTTGATTTTTTTAAAATTCATTCCCACAAGAAAAGAAACAGCACCTTTTTCTTTAAGTCTTTTAAGTCTTATACCAACACTGGGTTGAGATATTCCAAGTCGATTTGCTATCTCTGTCTGACTTAAATCGGGATCCTTTTCGAGGAGAGATAATATTCTCTTATCCTTCTCATCAGGCAGGAGCCACTCTTTTATACTTATTCCTCCTAAGGAGGATGTAATAATTTTTTATATATAAATGTTTCTACGCTTATAAAATATAGTTTAGCTGAAGAAAATTGTCCCACCACATCCCATGAAAAAGAAGAAATTTGTAACGCAGAAAAGTTTTTATTACCAAAGCACAATCATAAGTCAGGAGGTTTCTTATGGTAAAGGTTGCACTTAATGGCTTTGGAAGGATAGGCAGAAATATCCTGAGGGCTGCTTACGAGCAAGGAGTAATGGATAAGTTTGAGGTTGTAGCAATTAACGACTTAACTGATGCCAGAACATTGGCCCATCTTCTGAAGCATGACTCTGTGCACGGCAACTTTAAGGGCGAGGTTGAGGCAAAAGACAGTGCTATTGTTGTGGATGGGCAGGAGATAAAAGTGCTCTCCGAGAGAGACCCTGAGAATCTCCCCTGGAAGGACCTGGGGGTTGAAATTGCTCTTGAGTGCACAGGGCTTTTCAGGGAGAGAGAGAAGGCTCAGAAGCACCTCAAGGCTGGGGCCAGGAAGGTTATAATTTCTGCTCCCGCCAAGGAGCCAGATATAACTATTGTCATGGGAGTGAATCACAAGGAGTATGAGCCTGAGAAGCACAATATAATCTCCAATGCCTCCTGCACCACAAACAGCTTAGCTCCCGTTGCTAAAGTTCTTCATGAAAAGTTTGGAATTAAGCGTGGCTTAATGACCACCTGCCATGCCTATACTGCCACCCAGCGCCTTCTGGATTCTCAGGCCAAAGACCTCAGGAGGGCCAGAGCTGCAGCTTTGAATATCATACCATCAACCACAGGAGCAGCTAAAGCTATAGGCCTTGTGCTGCCTGAGCTTCATGGAAAGCTTGATGGAAGCTCTTTGAGAGTACCTGTGGCTGACGGCAGTATTACAGACTTCACCTTTGAGCTTGAAACTGAAGTTACAAGAGATGATATAAACTCTGCCCTAAAAGAGGCTTCTCAGGGAGAGCTCAAGGGTATACTTCAGTATTCAGAGGAACCTTTAGTTAGTAGCGATATAATAGGCAACCCCCACTCAAGCATTGTAGATGGGCTCCTGACAAATATAATAGGCGGAACAGGAAACTTTGGAAAGGTCTTTGCCTGGTACGACAACGAGTGGGGCTTCAGCAACCGCATGGTTGACCTGAGCCTCTATATCAGCTCCTTATAATCAGGTGATATTTTGCTGGAGACAGAGCTTCTGGGAATGAAGCTTAAAAATCCCTTAATGCTTGCCTCAGGTATTCTTGGGGTTAGTGGAGCCTCTCTCAAGCGTGTAGCTTTAAGTGGAGGGGCGGGGGCAATAGTTACAAAGTCAATAGGTATGACTTCCAGAGAGGGGCACAGAAATCCCACCTTTGTGGAGCTGGAGAATGGGCTGATAAGTGCCATAGGACTGGCAAACCCCGGCTATGTGGAGTTTGAGCAAGAAATGGAGGTGGCAAGGGAAGGTAAGGTGCCCATAATTGCCAGTGTTTATGGCTTCTCCTTCAGGGAGTATGTTGAAGTAGCAAAGGCCATGCAGAGCTACGGTGTAGATGCCATAGAGCTCAACCTTTCTTATCCAAATGTGGGCAAGGCTGGAGCCTTCTACGGCTACAGCGAGGAACTTGCCCACGAGGTTGTGGAGGAGGTTAGAAAGGAGGTTGATATTCCCATAATAGCCAAGCTCACAGCAGGTGCAGGGGATATTGTTGCAATAGCCAAAGCCTGCGAAGATGCTGGTGCAGACGGGATAACTGCCATAGGCTCCCTCCGTGCAATGAAGATTGACATAGAAACTGGAAGGCCAATCCTTGGAAATAAGGTGGGCGGACTCTCTGGACCCTGCATTAAGCCCATAGCTGTGCGCTGTGTCTATGAGATTTCAAGAGAGGTTTCCATACCTGTGATAGGCTGCGGAGGTATTGTTACTGGAGAAGATGCCATTGAATACTTTATGGCTGGAGCCAGTGCAGTACAGATTGGAACTGGAATTTTAAATAGAGGAATAACAATTTTCAAGAAAGTGTCCCTTGAGATTAAAGAGTATATGGAAGAGAATGGATATTCATCTCTTGAGGAAATTATTGGTCTTGCCCAGTGAGGTTTTAGTATGAATCCCATGCAGATCGCTGAAATCAAGAAGGTGGTAAAGGAAACTCAGAGAATTAAGACTTTTATTCTTGACCTTGATGTGAGCGCTATCCCAGGGCAGTTTGTTATGGTCTGGCTGCCCGACATAGACGAGAAGCCCATGAGTGTCTCCTATACTAAAGGTGACCTCGGTATAACTGTTCTCGAACTGGGCGACTTCACAAGACGGCTATGCGAGCTAAAGGTTGGAGATAAAGTTGGAATAAGAGGTCCCATGGGAAGAGGTTTTAAAATCTACGGCGACAGGCTTCTTCTCGTTGGGGGCGGCGTGGGTATGGCACCTCTTGCTCCTCTGGCAGAGGAGGCTCTCAAAGATGGCAAAGAGGTAACAGCAATAGTGGGAGCAATAACAGCAAAGGAGCTCCTCTTTGTTGAAAGGCTGAAGAAGGCAGGAGCAAGGGTTTTGATTTCAACTGACGATGGTACAGCAGGTCACAAGGGCTTCACAACAGATGTGCTTCAGGAGCTTCTGGAGGAGGAGAGCTTTGACCAGTGCTTCACCTGCGGCCCCGAGATTATGATGTCCAAGGTTCTCAAGATTACTGAAGAAAAGAAAATCCCAACACAAGCTTCGCTGCACAGGTACTTTAAGTGCGGCATAGGCATATGCGGCCACTGTGTGCTGGATGGCACTGGTTTGAGGGTGTGTAAGGAAGGTCCCACCTTCAGAGATAAGGAGCTCAGAAAGAGCCACGAATTTGGCCGCTACTGGAGAAATGCGGCAGGGCAGAAGATATATTTTGGAGCTAAAAAGTAGGAGGTTTTAAAATGGCTAAGGTAACTGTAAGTTTGATAAAAGCAGATGTTGGAGGCTATCCCGGGCATGCTTCTGTGCATGAGAGTTTGAAGGAAAAGGCTGAAGAGGTTTTAAAGCAGGGTGTTGAAACAGGAGTGATTAATGACTTTAGAGTACTGGCTGCTGGCGACGACCTGGAGCTTATAATGAGCCATAATAAAGGTGCAGATAATGAGGAGGTTCACGGCCTGGCCTGGAAGAGCTTTGAGGCAGCTACAGAGGTTGCAAAGAGCCTGAAGCTCTATGGTGCTGGACAGGACCTGCTGAGTGATGCCTTCTCCGGTAATGTTAGAGGAATGGGGCCCGGTGTTGCAGAGCTGGAGTTTACTGAGCGCAAATCAGAGCCCCTTGTTGCCTTTATGATGGACAAAACTGAGCCTGGAGCTTTTAATTTACCCATCTACAGGATTTTTGCTGACCCCTTCAATACTGCAGGCCTTGTAATAGACCCTTCGCTTCATAGCGGCTTTGTTTTTGAGGTCTGGGATATATATGAGCACAAACGAGTTCTTCTCAACACACCTGAAGAAACCTACGACCTTCTCGCACTGATAGGAGCCAAGTCCAGATATGTGATAAAGAGAGTTTATCCAAAGGAGGGTAGCAAGCTTCCCAGCGATGAGCCAGTTGCTGTTGTGAGCACAGAGAAGCTCTACCAGATAGCAGGTGAGTATGTGGGCAAGGATGACCCTGTGGCTCTTGTGAGGTCCCAGTCAGGACTTCCAGCTCTTGGCGAGGTTCTTGAACCCTTTGCCTTCCCCCATCTGGTGAGTGGATGGATGCGCGGAAGCCACAATGGACCACTTATGCCAGTGGGCTTTATAGACGCCAGGTGCACACGCTTTGACGGACCTCCAAGGGTTGTTGCTGCTGGCTTCCAGATAGCAGAGGGCAGGCTTGTTGGTCCTGCTGACCTCTTCGACGACCCTGCCTGGGACTATACCAGAAAAAAGGCCCAGGAGGTAGCTGAGTATATGCGCAGGCATGGCCCCTTTGAGCCCCACCGCCTGCCTATGGAGGATATGGAGTACACCACCTTACCCAAAGTTCTCAAAAAGCTCTCCGACCGCTTTGAGAAGGTGGAGTAGCCTTCCCTTTCTATTTTTATGCTCTCCTCAATAGCAAAGCAGATAGACTCCTGCAGGAAGTGCAGCCTCTACAGGGGTAGAAATAAAGCTGTGCCAGGGGAAGGCAACTTCAGGTTGAAAATTCTGCTTGTAGGTGAAGCTCCTGGCAGGGAGGAAGACCTCACAGGCAGGCCCTTTGTTGGGCGTGCTGGAAGGCTTCTTGACAGGACTCTTGATGAGATTGGCCTCTCAAGAGAAGAGGTATTTATAACTTCAGTTGTCAAATGCAGGCCTGAAAAAAACAGAACGCCCAGAAAAGTTGAGATAAGGGCATGTCTGCCTCACCTTTTAAAGCAGATTGAGGTGCTAAACCCAAGTGTAGTCGTCCCTCTGGGCAATGTAGCCCTTGAAGCTCTGACAGGAAAAAAGGGAATTTCAAAGCTTAGAGGTAAGCCTTTCAGAGTAGGTACAACTATCTTCCTTCCAACCTATCACCCAGCAGCAGTGCTGAGGAATATAAACCTCCTGAAATACCTGAAGGAGGACCTGAAAAAAGCAAAGGCATTAAAATATGGCATGCCTGAGAAGGCTGAACATTCTGCATAGCAGGTCTCTTCTCGTAACAACACCAAGGACATTTCCCTTGTTGTCCACCACAAGGAGTCTGCTTATGTTGTTTTCCTCCATTAGTTTTACGGCAAGATAGAGGGGTGCCTCCTTATTGATAGTAATTAAAGTTGTGCTCATAATATCCTCAACTTTGCCATTCTCTCTGCCCTGGGCTACAGCCTCTGCTATATCTGAGTTGGTTATTATACCAACAGCTCTGCCACTAATCATAACAGGCGCTCCCCTTATTCCAGTCTCCACAAAAAACTTTGCAGCCTCTCTTATGGAGTACTCAGGGGTAATATATTTTATATTCTTGGCAGCAATATCATAGACCCTTTCTTTGGGTATGGAGACCATCTCATTGATCTCTATTAAGAGGATGTTGTCTATATCATCCCTCCCAATCACCTTGCCGTTAATAACCAGCTTGTTCACTGGTGTGGGGCCTATTATTACCTCTTCTCCAATATCGACACCCTTAAGGTCACCCAGATAGTATATCCTTGAGCGGCAGGTCTCAGGGTCCTGAATTGAGATGAGCTCAATGCCAGTGATATTCACATCCTCAATAGGCCTGCCCTTCACCCTTATGGGCACAGCCACTTCCTTTTCAGCCTCCTCATAGCGAAGGATGGAGTAGCACTCAGTTGTAGGTCTGTAGCCTCCCTTTGGCCCTGGTACACCTTCAACAAGACCAAGGCTCCTCAGAGACTGCATCTGATTTCTTATTGTGCCAGGGTTCTTCTTGATAAGCTCCGCTATGTCCTCTCCCTTCACAGCCTCTCCCTTAAATCTGTGGTAGAGCTCAACCAGTGCAACAAGCACTTCTCTCTGTACAGGTGTAAGTTTTATCATGACAATCACATTCTCATATAAATTATTATAAAACCCTCTCTTTTCTACATGATAAATTGTTATAAAACACCTATATAAAAATTATTATAAAGTGTAAATTACTGTGCTGTATATAATTACCTATCCATTAAAAATTTTACTCAAGCATTACAGCCTCTTCAACACTCTCAAAATGTCTATCTTTTGTGAGCACCCTTAGCTTTCTGTGCCTTGATGTAGCGAGTATTATGGCATCTATCATTCCAAAGCTCTTATTCCTTCTTTTCATTTCCCCATGTATTTTACCTGCAAGTAATCCTATATCCTCATCAAAAGGTACAACAACACACCTGTCAAGTATAAATTCCACCCTTTCTCTGCCTTTTTCCAGCCCATCTGTTCGTATGGACTTTGATAAAATCTCTGAGATAACAACAGGTGAGGTATAGAGCACTCTATTACTCTCAATTACATCCCTTACCTTTTCTCCTGCCTTTGTTCCAACGAAATACTCTATCCAGGCGGAGGTATCTATAAGCATATTACACCCTGTCCTCATGGTCACGTATGTCCGAGGTATCTACCTCTGGCATAGTACCAAAGAGACTTTTCTTCTTAATGAGCCTCTCCTCAAGAATTTTTCCAATAATCTCAGAAATACCCTTTTTTCCCGATTTCTTCTTCAGCTTATGATATATATCCTCTCTAAGTTTGATAGTAGTACGCACATATTCTGGCATATATGCATACATATATGCTAACATAAACATATAAATCTGTGGCGTAGCCACCGGGGTGTAGAGAGGGGTTATATCTCTGAATCTGTTGCGTAAGCAACCGGGGTGTAGAGAGGGGGTTCTAATATTTAGTACCTTTATAAACCCCCTCCTTTACAATAAAATTTTCCAAGTTAATGGCTAACCTATAGCAGTAGGGCCCGTAACTCAGTCTGGCTAGAGTGGCTGGCTCTTAACCAGTTAGTCGCGGGTTCAAATCCCGTCGGGCCCGCTTAAAATATTTACCCTGAGAGTATGGCAAAACTGGCTTTTTTCATGGATTATGACAGATATGGAAGGGATGAAGCTCCCGCTATTCTCCAGTTTGTCCAGTTTCTCAGGGAGAATGATAATAAAGTGGACTTCTTTTCTGGCAGAGAAGAACTACTCTCAGCTTTAAGGAATAGATGCTATGACGCTGTGGCAGTGTCTGTTTTCTCAAGTCTTGAACTTAAAGAACTTCTCAAAACTTTAATTGAAATAAAGGAGGCAGACCCCTGCGTAACCACAATACTAGGGGGACACGGCATTAAGGGTTTCACTCAAACTCTGGCTGGTTGCCAGGGTGTTGATATTGTAGTTGAGGGAGAAGCTGACTTAACCTTACCACCTGTTCTCAAGCACATTAAAAGAAAAGAGGCTGAAGTTTACAGGGCAGAGGTTAAGACCACACCAGAGGCACAGCTTCTTGGCAGTGAGCTAGCACCTCTTCTCAAAAAAGAATGCTACTCTCCTGCTACCTCTGTGGAAACTGCTGAGAGTATACTCGAGGAAAGCTTTACAAGAAGGGTTGAGTTCAAAGGTCAGGAACTTGAAATTAAAGTTCCTCTTTCTCAGATTTTTATAAATACCAGCCAGGGGCTCCTTTCAAGCAGGTATGGAAGCAGAAGTTTCATAGAGAGAGCAGAGGCCCTCAACCCGGGGCTAAAGTATGACAATATAAAACTTCACCTAAGGCCCTTTCCCAATGCAAGGGAGGTTGATCTTCTCTACACCAGCTACCCCTGGGATATCATTGAAGACAGAGGTTATACAAGGCTCAGCCTGTATGTGCAGAGGGGATGCAACTGGAATGCCTGCACCTACTGCTCCATAGGCACATTACCCGGGAGAAGAGTATCACCAGAGAAGGTGCTCAGAGTTCTGTCTGAGGCTAAAGAGCACGGGATTAAAGAGGTAACCTTTGACGACGACCAGTTTGTTCAGAGTAAGAGCTGGTGCCTGGAAGTTTTAGACGGGATTATTGAGAGGAGGCTGAACAGCAGCCTTGCCTTTGGCGCCATGATGAGAGTTGATGCTTTGAACGACATCTCACTGATAAAGAAAATGAAGAAGGCCAACTTTGTGAAAATCCAGGTTGGCGTGGAGAGTTTTATACCTGAAAAAATTGAGTACTTCCACAAGGTGCCCAGAGGAAGAGAGGAAGAGTACACTTCAAGAGCAAGAGCACTTATTGACTCTCTTCTAAAAGAAGGCATAGATGCTGGAGTGTTTATAATCACAACAAGACCGAGAGAGGAGAAGGCCCTGGTGGAGATCTGTAGAGAGGTTGAGGAGATTTTAAAGATAGCCAAAGCTTCTCTTGAAGAATACTCAAGACTTCCCACCTTCAGCTTCAGCGACTTCCTCATGGCCTACCCTGGTGCTCCTCTGCTCGAAAGGGAGGAGTACAAGGAGATTCTCGTGCCCATTAAAGTTTCAACTCCCGACAAAGCCATAATTCAGGTTCTAAGAGTGCCCTATATGTTTGAGTTCAAAACTTCAGCTCTTCTGGGCTTTTTCAGCTCTCTCAGAGAGCTCAGCATTAAAAGAGGCTTAGCTCCAGAGATCAAAAATGAAACTCTTGAGCATATGGAGGATATTCTCCTTGCCCTGAAGATAACGGCCCAGAGTCTTGATTCGGAAGCTGCTCTTAAAATTGAGAGTGTGTTCTCTGCTCTCAATCTTCTCAGTGAAGCTGAAGCCAATAGGCTTGCCAGAAACTTTGGAGTTGACAGGAAGAACCTGAGAGGCTATCTATTAAGGAGAGTCCAGTCAGACTTCAAAACAGTTGCCAATGCCATAGAGAGAGTCAGCCCGGGAGCCTGGAAATTTGAGGAAGTAGTCTCCTCTGCCAGAGAGGAAAAGGAGGAGGTTATGAAGCACTTAAAACTCCTTGAAAATCTCCTCTATGAGGTGGAGATGCCTGTGCACAGAGAGATTAAGAGGCATATGAAGAGGAGCAAGGAGGAGCTTATGATGGCTGAAAGTAGCAGCAGGAGAGAGGTGCTCAGGAAAGTCCAGGAGGTCAGGAGGAGAGCAAAGACTCTGATAAAGCGCTATTACCCCTACTACAGGGGCAGAAAAACTCTCGAAAACCAGCTTTCCTGGCTGGAAGAGTATGAAAGGGCTATAACTCCTCAATAGCGTCTTTTATTCTTTCCATAGCTATTTCAATATTCTCTCTGGAGTTGGCATAGGAAAAGCGCAGGTGATACTCACCTCTTTCACCAAAACCCCTTCCAGGAGTAAGAGCAACCCTGGCCTTTTCAAGAAGATACTCTGCAAGAGCACGAGAGCTCATATCATAACTGTAGCCGGGGAAGACATAGTAGGCAGCCCTGGGGTAGTTTGTTTTGAAGCCCCTAAGTTTTTCAAGTTTGGAAAGTATGAGCTCTCTCCTCATATCAAATTCCCTCTTCATAGCTTCAACCTCTTCCCTCAAATTTAGAGCAACTATGGCTGCCCTCTGGGCAAAAGAGCTTGCCGAGATGTAGAAGTTCTGCTGAAGCTTAACCACCTGGGAAGTGAGCTTCTTTTCTGTCACAATATAGCCAAGCCTCCAGCCTGTCATGGCATAGAGCTTTGAAAAACCGTCCAGCACAACAGCTTTTTCATAACCTGTTTCCAGGAGGCTGGGGGTGCGCTGCCTGTCATAAACAAGGCCAGAGTAAATCTCATCGCAGAGCACATAGGCATTGTAGTCTTCAGCTATCTCAACCACCTGCTTAAGCTCTCTTTTGCTCAAATAGGTACCTGTGGGATTGCTGGGAGAGTTGAGAAGAATGAGAGAAGTATCCTTAGAGACGCTCTTCTGAAGTTCTTCAATGTCAAGAGAGTAATTCTTTTCCTCCAGAAGAGCCACCTTCTTAACCTTACCTCCATAAAACTTAATCATACCAGAGTAGCAGGGATAGGCAGGGTCTGTGATTACAGCTTCGCTTCTCCTCTCAATTATAGCAGCCAGTATAAAGTTCAATCCCTGGCTAACGCCTCCAGTTATAGTTACCTCATTGGGTGAAACTTCAACCTTTAAAAGCTCGTAGTACTTCTCAGCTATCTCCTCTCTGAGCTCAGGGATTCCCTGTGCTTCAGTGTAATGAGTATCTCCTCCCCTGAGAGCCTTTACAGCCTCTTCCACAACAGGCTCAGGCGTCGGAAAATCTGGCTCCCCTATCTCAAGGTGTATAACCTCCTCACCCCTGCGCTCCATCTCCTTTGCCCTTGAGAGAATTTCCATGACTTCAAAGGGCTCAAGTTTGCTCAGCCTCGATGAGAAGGGCATTTCGCAGGCCTCTATTCCACCTTTCTCTCTCTCAGGGACCTGAGCTTTTCGCTGACATAGGCTTCTTCTTTACTGGTGTCCTTCTTCTCTTCTTTTTTCCCTTTCTTTGTAGTTTTCTTCTTTGTCTTTCTTTTTCTGGTTTTCTTTTTAGTGGTTTTAAGCTTCTTAATCTCTGCCTCCAGTTTCTTTATTTTCTTTTCCGCCTGCTCTAAAGACTTCTCTTTTTCAGTCTCAATCTTTTCCACTCTTTTCTGAAGCTCCTTCAGCTCCATCTCTTTAATCTTGAGCTCTTCCATCTGGGAAAGGAGTTCATTCTCCCTTGAAGCAGAGCGCTCCTCCAGAGCAGATATTCTGCCCTGAAGTTTTTTATTTTCCTCTGTGAGCTTTTTAATTTTCAGATTGGAAGCCTCAAGAGCTTTCTCAGCTTCAGATTTCTCCTTTTCAACCCTTGTTTTTTCCTCCTGAAGCTCCTTCAGCTTACTCTCAAGCTCCCTCTTATTCCTCTCCAGCCCAATAATATTATCCTCAAGCTCTCTGATTTTATCTTTGAGACTTCCGTTCTCCAGCTCAAGTTTCTCTACTTTATTGTTCAGTTGCTTTCTATCAGTCTCCAGCTTTGTCCTTTCTTTATTAATCTCAGAAAGTTCAAGATTTGCTTTTTCCAGCTCTTTTTTAAGGTTTTCCACTTCTTTTTCGAGATTTCTATTCTTTAATTCAAGCCCTTCAGCTATCTTAACACTTTCTTCGAGATTTGAGGTAAGTTCCTTCTTTACCTGCAGAAGCTGATTGATCTCAGAAACTCTTTTATCCAGGTCAGATTTCAGCTTTGAGACCTCAGTCTTCAAATTCTTAATTTCTTTCTCTCTATCACTTTTAATCCTTTCAAGATTCTCAACTTTGCTCTCCAGGTCTGCCTTGACCTTTTCCAGACCTGCAATCTTTTTCAATGCATCTTCAAGCTGGGTTCTAAGATTTGTAATTGTCTCCTCCCTCTGCCTCAGAGTCTCTCTCATTTCCCTGAGAGTTTGTCTGAGCTCCCTCTTCTCAGCATCTTTCTCTTCAGGGATATAATCCTTAAAGGAGTCCTCAATTAAATCAAAGAGCTTCTTTCTCTGCTCCTGAGACTTTTTAAGCATATCAAGAAAACTCTGCCTCTGGTCCAGCATAGCCTTGTAATCAGTAAAGCTCCTGCCAGAGACTTCCACAACTTTTTTAAGTTCCTCTCTTTTCTCCTTTAGTTTATCTATAACATTCTTTAACTCCAGTATTTCTGCTCTTAACTTTTCACATTTCTTTTTAAGCTCATCTATTGCATTCTTCTCTGGATCAAGCTCAGCAATTTTCTTCTTCTCTGCTTCCAGAAGAGGAATTATTTTTTCCTTGGCTTCTTCTGCTTTAAACTTAAGAACTATTGTCCTGGCTGCAAGGTCTGATTTGCGTTTGAATAAGCCTTTTGAGGATATAGGCACTTCACAATAATAAACAGGGACTATAATAAGATTTTGAAAAAGCAGGTCAAGGATGAGCATTTTACACCGCACATCCACAAGTCCATAACAATAAAAACTATCCTCAACCTCAAACATGAAATTAGAACTTATTTGACATCACTAATATGAGGTGGTAACCTA
>CAZCRG010000040.1:0-14579 GCA_964501105.1 Candidatus Hydrothermarchaeota archaeon
ATTACTCTGCTTAATGTTGACACATCCATCTCAGCCTATTTCATAAAATTTCATAACACCTCTTAAATAGGTTTATAAAGATTTATATATAATAATTTCTATCTGAATTAAGGAGGTATTTGATATGAGCAGCCTGGAAGAGAAGAAACAGAAGATTCTCGAGACAGTAGAGAAGGAGAATATAGCCTTTGTGAAGTTTCAGTTTACAGATATTTTGGGAGTTCTGAAGAGCTTTGCAATACCTGCCAGAGAGCTGGAGACTGCCATGGACGAGGGCATGGGCTTTGACGGAAGCTCAATTCTGGGATATACACCAATCCATGAAAGCGACATGATTGCCATGCCAGACCTGGATACCTTCGCAGTACTGCCCTGGAGGCCTCAGGAGAAGAAAGTAGGCAGACTTATTTGTGATGTTCTTACGCCTGATGGCAAGCCCTTTGAGGGCGATCCCAGGTATGTGCTCAAGCGCAACCTGGAAAAGGCAAAGGAAATGGGCTATACAATGAATGTGGGCCCTGAGCTGGAGTTCTTTATATTCAAGTCCATGGAAAAGCCTGAAACCACCGATTTAGGCGGATACTTTGATTTACTGCCCCTGGACCTTGCTGAAGATGTGAGGAGGCAGATTATATTTGCTCTTGAATCTATGGGCATAAGGGTGGAGTACTCCCACCACGAGGTGGCTCCGAGCCAGCATGAAATTGACCTGCGCTATGCCGATGCTTTAACAATGGCCGATAATGCTCTGGCCTACAGGATGGCTGTCAAGGCTATAGCAAGCCAGAATGACCTCTATGCAACTTTCATGCCCAAGCCTCTCTTCGGAGAAAACGGCTCAGGTATGCATACCCATCAGAGCCTCTTCACACTGGACGGCAAGAATGCCTTCTTTGATGCCGACGATCCCAAGGGCTGGTATCTCTCAGACACTGCCAAGCAGTATATAGCTGGCTGCCTCAAGTATGCCAGGGAAATTACACTTATTCTGGCCCAGTGGGTGAACTCCTACAAGAGGCTCGTGCCTGGCTATGAGGCTCCTGTATATGTCTCATGGGCAAGAAGAAACAGGTCTGCCATGATCAGAGTGCCTCTCTATAAGCCAGGAAAGGAGAAGGCCACAAGAATAGAGTTCAGAGCTCCTGATCCTTCCTGCAACCCCTACCTGGCCTTTGCAGCCATGCTCAGCGCTGGCCTCGCTGGAATAAAGGAAAAGCTTGATATTCCTGAGCCCATAGAGGAAGACATCTTCCACATGACAGAGGCGAGAAGGAAGGAGCTCGGAATAAAGAGTCTTCCAGCAAATCTTGGAGAGGCAATTGCTGAGTTTGAGAACTCTGAGCTCATGAAAGAGACACTGGGCGAGCACGTCTTTGACAACCTTCTCCAGCTCAAGAAGAATGAATGGGATGAATACAGAGTACAGGTTCACGCCTGGGAGCTGGAGAAATATTATAAGCTGCTTTAAGCAGCTTCTTTTATTATTATATTGTTTTTAGCTGAAATAAAAACACAAATTGGTATAGAATGCTTTCTAAAATTTTCAGGCAAATTTTATATTAACTTATACACTAACTAATTTTAATGAGACCAAAGACCATGAAACTTCCCAGACAGATTATTGTAGGAAAAAATGTGCTCGATAGAGTACCAGAAGTCTGCTCTGAGTTAAAACTCGGGAAAAATGCTCTTATTGTCACAGGAAAAAAAACATACCACATTGCTGGATCAAAGCTTGCCTCTATATTAAATGAACACCACAATGTTGAAGTGGAAATCGTAAAAGAGGCTGATGTACATAACGTTCAGAAAGTTGCCGAAGCATTAAAAGAAAATAAATTTGATTTTATTGTTGCCGTCGGGGGAGGTAGAGTAATAGATGTTGCAAAACTTGCAGGTAAGATTACAGGGGCTGAGTTTATAAGTGTTCCAACAGCAGCCAGCCATGATGGTATAGCCAGCGCAAGAGCCTCAATAAGAGACAACAACGGAATAACCTCAAAAGCAGCAGAACCTCCAATAGCTGTCGTGGCAGACACAAAAATTATAGGAGAGTCACCTTATAGACTTTTAGCCAGTGGATGTGGAGACGTAATATCTAAATATACTGCTGTAAAAGACTGGAAGCTTGGAAACATAGTAAAAGGAGAGGAAATAAGTGAATATTCCGCCGCTCTCTCAAAAATGGGTGCAAAAATTGTTGTTGACGCCAGAGAAGAGATTCCTGCAAAAAGTGAATCTGCTATCAGAAAAGTAATAAAGGCTCTAATCTCCTGTGGAGTTGCCATGAGTATTGCAGGCTCCTCAAGACCAGCCTCTGGATCGGAACATAAATTCAGCCATGCTTTAGACTTAATAGCTGACAAACCTGCCCTTCACGGTGAACAATGTGCAGTGGGGTCAATAATAATGATGTATCTACATGGCGGAGACTGGAGGGGAATAAAATCTGCCTTGAAGACAATAGGAATACCAACAAATTCAAAAGAACTGAAGATAGATGATGAGGTTATTGTTGAAGCACTTGTAAAAGCCAAAGAAATAAGACCTCAAAGATACACTATACTGGAACATATCGATATAAATAAAGAGAAAGCAATAAAAGCTGCCAGAGCTACAGGAGTGATTGAATGAAAAGAATAATTACTCTTATAGACGAAGCTCATGCCAGAAAGGGATATGAATTTATTAGCTATCATGAAAGTGATAAATGTAAGGAGTGCCAGCTTTACAATGTATGTATTAAGAATCTTGTCAGCGGAAGAAAGTATAGAATTGTCGATGTGCGCAACTTTGAGCACAAGTGCAAAATCTACGGCAAGGTGAAGGTTGTTGAGGTTGAAGAGGCAAGTGTTGAAGCCACAGTACCTCCAAAAAAAGCAATAAATAAAGCAACAATAAACTTTAACCCCGTTGAATGTAAAGATTTACTATGTAGTAACTATATCAAATGTCAGCCTGAAGGGATAAAAAAAGTTGAAAAGGTAATAATTGAAGATATAAAAGGAAAAATAAAGTGTCACAAAGGCAGAGACCTTATACTGGTCATGATAAGACCAAAGCACTAAGTCTCTTTTTCTGATTGTTCTTCCTTTTTCTTTTCATCCTTTTTTCTATAAATCTCTCTGTATTCAACCTCTTCAATTTCAAGAAAATTAAATATTTCCATCGCAAGCATATACTTTCTCAAGTGAGCTTCAGAGCGCAGCTTTACCTCATCTGGCAATACTATAATTGTCTTACTATCTTCACATTTAATATCACTATCATTGGCATTGGCATAGGGAAAATGGCGCTCCAGAAGAAGTCTTATTTTCTCTTCAAGTTTATTTACCTTCTCCTCCACATTTATCTCATATACAACAGTTTTTCCAGCAAGTTCTGAGTTGAAATCAACTACAACTCTACCAGCTTTTACACTCTGAACTCTACCTGTTTTTCCTTCAATTTCAACAACCATTCCAGGGTATGGATCAAGCCCATGCTTTTTAAATTCCTTCCTGCGGTATGTCTTAATAAGTTTTTTGTCTCTTTCGCCAAAGGCCTTTTCAGGAGGTAATTCAATCTCTATCTTCTCTCCAACTTCAAGCCCAACAAGAGCTTCATCTAAACCCTTAATGACATGCCCTGCACCGATAACAATTGGCTGTGGTCTAAAGATTATCTCCTCTTTATACAACCCTGCTTCCTTTGCAACTTTCTCGCTGGTTGTATCAAAAACCTCACCAGTATCCTTTATCCTTCCTGTATAGTTTATTTTGACAAAATCACCTTTTTCAAGCACCATTTAATCAACTCCTATCCGCCTTTTCTGAGGTACCAGCCTCTGTCCTTTATATTCTCCACAAATACCTTCCCGCCTCTGAAGACTCCCAGGGCGAGAGGTTCCTCCTGCCTGTTGACTATAAGGCACTTCATATTTTCCTTCAGGGGAGGATATTTTAAGACTGAATTTATAAATATATCCCTACCATATAAAGATAACTGCTCTCCCCTCTCATTCACAATCACCTTATTCTTTGACTCCTTTGCAATCAGAAAGGCGCCCTCCAGCCCGAGCCTGAACTTCTTCCTTTTAAGTTCTCCAAGACTGAGGCCAATGCAGTAAACTTCTCCCAGATGTGTAAGAAGCTTCTCAGCCTCCCTGGAGACAAGAAAAACCTCCTTCCTGCCTTCCCTTGCAATGAGAAGAGTCTTCCCCCCAATAACTTTGAAAATATCTGCCCCGTACTCCATAGAGCCTGCCCTAATTGCCTCTAACTCATCCTCTGTGGGCGGCGAGAGTTTCATGAAAGTTTCTCCCTTTTTGCCTTCTCAGAGATTATGGCACTATTGCCAAAGGGGTCCTCCAGAATTACAGTTACTTCCTCCTTCCCTTCCTTAACATCCTCTATCCTGCTGAGAAGTTCATCAGCCTTTTTCTTTTTTTCCTCTTCCTCAGCCCAGTTCCTGGCCATTTTTATTGCATCTGAAACCCTTTCAAGAACTCCTTCAATATTTGAAATAAAACCCTGAGCATCACTACCTGGAGTGACCTCAACGCCAAGTTCAGGGATAATTATCTTCCCTGTGCTGGAGCGTACCACCCTGGCGTTTATATCCTCTTCTCCCTTAACTTTCAGAGTATACCTGCAGGGCTCCTTCTCCTCAAGTATCTGAACATCTACCTGCCTGTAGCCACACCTATTGCATAACAGAGTACTCTCCATTACCTCCCCAAAGTAGGGTATGGTGTGCACATGAAAATCAAGCAGTACTCCTGGTTCCCCGCAGGCAGGACAGAGTATACTAAGCATTGCTTGCTCTCTTCCTTACATTCTCCATTACTTCGTCAAAACTGCTCTTTTTGGCACTCTCACCGCGCTCAATCTTCATAGTTGAGGGAGTAAGAATAAGGTGATACTCGCTTAAACCAGCGATATCTCCATCCATACTCTTAACTATCTCTTTAATCTCGTCTATGGCAAGCTTCAGCTCATTTATACTCCTCTCAGCCAGAGGCTTTATATCGAGAATTACAACATTGCCACTACTCAGGTCACGGGCAGAGACATTTATATCTGCAAAGTTTCTTAGCTTGAATACCTTTATAAATCTTGGAGAAGCCCTTGGCTCCTCATAACTCTCCTGGACTTCCAGCTCAAGATAATCATCAAGATTGGTATAACTTCTCGAAGGAGAGCTCTGGAACTTTTTCAGAAGATCCTTGAATACCATACAAATCCTCCTTCACAGGGATTTCCCATGTAAACTTTTTAAGCTCGTGGATATATAAGGTTTTCGAGGTAGCATGAAAATTCTATTTATTCTGAAGGAGTCCCTGAGGATTATAAAGGAGGAACCCAAGCTGTTTATACCAAGAATATTCACAACAGCTTTTTATACTCTCTTCCTGCTAAAGGTAGCCAAGCTTGTGGTTTTATCTCAGGTTAGTCCGGGTAAGGAGGTGCTCCAGGGGCTGGTCTTTCTTGGCCTGTTTTCTCTTCTCCTTCTTGCTCTGGATATAATTACCTATGGCATGTACTCTGTTATGGCAGAGGACTACCACAGAGGTAAAGAGATCTCCCTGGTAAGGGCATTGAAAAATGCTCTGAAGCAGGGAAAAGCTCTACTTCTTCTCGGCATAGCTGCTATAATTTTTCTATCCATCTCCATGATTTTTATTTTAATGCCGGCAGCTCTTGCTATTGCCCTTAATATTCCTGCCCTTGCGCTTCTCTCTCTACTGGCAGCCCTTATGGCTATTGTGATATTTGCCCTGATTTTCTTTTTCGCAATTCCTTCGGCTGTGATTGATAGGCTTGGAAGTCTCGAGGCTCTCTCCCTGAGCTATAACCTGGGAATGAAGAATAGAAAAGAGGTTATAGGACTGAACCTCTTCTTCTCCTTTCTAATCATCTTTACTATTCTTGTCGCCTCAGCTACTGAGATGCAGGGCAGAGCCTTTACCCTTGCTCTAATTCTCTTTATTGCCGGAAGGTTAATTCAAGCGCTCGTATATACCTATATAAGTGTGGCAACGCCTACTGCTTTCCTGATTGTGAGGACAGAAAATGGTGAAGATAATAGCTGATGTGCATGAAAGAGACTCTGGAGTTCCAGAACTTCTCTCAGAGCTTGGCGCTGAGGTCGAGCTGAAGAAGCTCAGTGTGGCAGATTATATAGTGAGCGAGAGTACTGCTGTAGAGCGCAAGTCAGCCCAGGACTATATAAACTCCCTTTTCTCAGGAAGACTCTTTGACCAGGCTGTAAGGCTAAAGGAAGCCTATGAAAGGGCAGTAGTTGTTATTGAAGGCGACCCCAAGGGGAGTCTTGAGAATGAGAGAGCAGTCTGGGGCAGCCTTTTCAGCCTTTCTCTTGACATGGGTATAGCTGTACTCCAGACTCAGAGCAGCTACGAGACGGCTGAGGCCATCTTCAGTTTAGCCAGAAGGGAACAGGAGGAAAAGAAATCAAAGCCAAGAATAAGACCAAAGCCTAAAATGCTGGAGTTTTATGAAAAGCAGCTTTTTCTTGTTGCAGGTCTCCCAAAAATTGGAACCGAGCTGGCAGAGAGACTTCTGGAGCATTTTGGCACGCCCAGAAAAGTTTTTTCTGCCACAAAAAAGGAGTTGATGGAAGTAGAGGGGATAGGAAGAAAGAAGGCTGAGGAGATTTCAAGGATTCTCGATGTGCAGTACAGAAAGCTAAAACAGGAGAGGCTTTAGTCTAAAGTTGTGGTGAACATATACTGGGTAGTGGTGGGAAGCTTCTTTCTTACTACTCTTATCTCAGGGCGGTAAATAAACATCTCATCTCCCTCAGTTTTTCTCTCCAGAAGCTTCGAGATAACCTGAACCTCCGCCACACCACACACTCTGGCTGTGCCCTTTCCAAATCTTGAGGAGCTGAGCTCAATATAAATTGGCAGTCTTAGAATTTTGTGTTTTTCTCTGGGAAGAAGCTCTGCCAAGAGCTCAAGTTCTTTTTTCTTAAAATAGTGAGGCATTCCGTCGCGAAGCATTACTCTGGGCTTCTCCTCCTTGAGAAGCTCGCTAAGGCTTCTTTTTTCCTTTGCAAGGTGTCTGTTCATGGCCTGAAGCTGCCTTGATAGAAGCCTGTCAATTCTATCCATAGGATTTCAAAAAGAGATAACATCTTATTGAAGTGTTGCAATTTTGAATTTTCCCACTATATGCTTCTCAGCACCTCAGCATACCTCTTCGCCTTTTCCCCTCTGTACTGCTCCATCCAGGCAAGAAAGCACAGCTCTACAGAGGTGGCCTCTGCCCTCTCAGCCAGAGCTTTTACCCTTCCAATAAACTTTATATCATCATTAACAGCGCTTTCTCCAGCCTCTTCAAGAATTTTATTGATAAACCTCTTCACAATTTTATCTGGCATGACAGTATCAACGCCCCCCATCATTCTGAGGTACTGAAAGGTGTTTATACCAACACCTTTAAGCTGGCCTATAACATCCTTTTTCCAGTGCTCAAGCTCCGCTCTGGAAGCCCAGAGTGCAAGAGCCTCAAGGTCATTACATTCCTCTTCCCTCTTAATCTCCACAAGTTTAGAGGCAATGCCTCTGGCAACCTCCCAGGAGCGCCTGTTTCTCCAGAGTTCCTGAAGCTCACCAGTATCAAGCCTGGATAGCTCTTCAAGAGTGGAGAAGTCTCCTAAATACTTCTCTCTGAACTCCTCCACCCTGGGCACCACAAGAGTAAAATAGTTCACTCCTATGGAGGTGAAGGCTGCATCTATTACCATAAGCACAACACTGCCATTCCAGCGCTGCTTTGAAAGGCACCTTTCTGCAGCCTCCCTGACCTCAGGATGCTCTTCAAGCAAGGTTCTTATCTTCTGCTCTGCCCTCATAAGCCTTCCTCTTGGTGATGTTATATAACTCTTATGGGTTAATGATTAAAGAGAGAAATGTAGTAAAAAAGAATCCCCTGGGTAAATTCAGAGCTGCCCTGGTTTACCCCAGTGAGTATAAGGCTGGTATGTCCAACCTGGGAGTGCAGATTATCTACGACCTTCTCAACGCCCAGGAAGATATATACTGTGAGCGATTTTTCCTGGGTTATGACAGAAGCCTGGAAACTGGCTCCAGACTCAAAGACTTCCACTTAATAATGTTCTCCTGGCAGTTTGAGCTTGATGCACAGAACATCTTAAAAATTCTCAGTGATAGCAATATCCCCCTGAGAAGGGAGGATAGAAAGCAGTTTATTATTGTGGGCGGTCCCTGTGCTGTAAACCCTGAACCCCTCAGTAGATTTGTTGATGCCTTCTATATTGGAGAAGCTGAAGTTTCTCTATTAAAGTTTATTGAGATTTTCAGAGAGCTTGAGAATCCAAAAGAGGAGATTGAGGCTCTCTCTGAAGTTGATGGAATTTATCTACCTGCCCTTGAAAATAAGGTCAAAAGGGTTTATTTAAAGAAACTGGACGAATCTTATCCTGTAACCCAGGTGATATCTGAAGCCTCAGCCTATGGCGAAGCTTTCCTTGTTGAGGTATCCAGAGGCTGTTCAAGAGGGTGCAGATTCTGTATGGGTGGCTATATCTTCAGACCGCGAAGGGAGAGGAGTCTCCAGAGCTTGAGGAATATTCTTGAGGAGGGGCTCAGAATTAATCAGCCCAGGAGGGTTGTGCTCCTGGGTGCCAGTGTCACAGACTACTCTCGCTTAGATGAACTTTCCCGACTAATCTCAGAAGCCAGAGTTGAAGTCTCTGTTCCCTCACTTAGAGCCGACTCTCTGACAGAGGAGTTTCTTGAAGCTCTTGCCAGAACCGGGCAGAGGAGTCTTACTATTGCACCTGAGAGCTGCCAGAGTCTGAGGTTTTCAATGAATAAGGCTATTCCTGATGAACAGATTTTTAAGGCAGCCCGCTATGCTGCAAAAGCTGGACTCAAAAACCTTAAGATGTACTTCATTTTCGGCTTTCCAGGAGAAAGGGAGGACCACATCATAGAAGCAGCAAAACTTGTGAGTAAAATAAAGGCTGAGACCGGGCTGAGAATAAAAATATCAGTAAATCCCCTTGTTCCCAAGCCTCATTCAGCCATGCAGTGGGCTCCCTTCGTGGATAAGAAAAGCTACTCACAAAAGCTTAAGCTCTTTAAAAAGGAGCTAAAAGGAAAGGCAGAAGTTAAAAGCGAAAGCCACAGGCTGAGTATCCTTCAAACTATTATAGCTCGAGGAGATGAGAGGCTCGGGGATGTTCTCGAGAGAGTTTATGAAGAGCAGAGCTTAAATTCCTGGAAGAGAGCCTTCAAAAATCTTGGAATGAGCTTCGAAGACTACCTGGGCGAGAGGGATACTGCTGAGCCATTTGCCTGGGATAAAATAGATACCCTTGTTAGAAAGGATTTTCTTATTAAAGAATATAATAAGTATTTTCAGGATGAAGTTTCCGGGGAATGCTGTATAGGCTGTGGTGTATGCTATGATTGAGTTTAACGAAGACTTCAAAAAGAAGTATCCCAACCTGGCTAAAGAGATTGAAGAGTCTCGAGGGCTTCCCATTAAAGGAGTGAGGCAGAATATTGAGGAAGGTGAGAAAGCTTCAGGCAAATTCCAGGGATATTCACCTGGAGCAGTGGACTTCCTCAGGAGATGCAGCACTGATGAGGAGGGGCTGGAGATAATAAACTACCTCCTTGACAGAGAGGAGATAAGTGCAGAGTATGCTCTGGAACTGAAGGTCCAGCTTATCAAGAAAGGCATAAGAAGCTTCGGCCCAAAAAAAGAGTGGGGCTACTACAAGTAACTGCAGGCTTTAGCTAAAGAGCAACTTCTGCATTTAGGAGTAGCCTCAACTTCAGGCGCTTTACTGGACTTAACCATACTTACAAAATCTTCAAGTTTCCCTTCCAGCTCTTCAAAGGCATAGCTTCTTGGCTCATGCACACAGAGCACCTCTCTGGTTTCTATGTTCCTTTCCACAACATAGTAAAAAAATTCATCTCCTGAAAAATCCAGCCTCCTTCTGAAATTTCCATACTGGAAGATTGTCTTACCCCTGGCCAGACTGTGGCAGTAGGCAAGAAGTTGAAGCTTCCAGTTATCAAAAAGCCTCCCATAGCTTCGCCTTACATACTTTTCTTCCTCCACATAAACTTTTCTTCCTCTTTTTATAACTTTATCAGGTTTTCCAACAAAAAGAAAGCCCTTATAAATAAAGGATGTGAAAAGGCTTTCAAAGGGAAAGGCTAAAGTAGAGTCTGGCTCAGAGGCTGCATCTATCACAACCTCTGGCTCAATTCTCGCTTCTCCCTCCTTTGAAATATTATGCTGCTCAACACCTCGAAAAATCTCCCTTCTTCTGGGCTTTACGCCCTTTACCAGAGTTAAGTAAACCTGCCTCCGGCAGTAAGCCAGAGAAGCTAAAGTAGAGATGGGCACAACTCTCATAAAAAGAGTTATGACATGAGTTTTAAAAAAAGCACCGCGAGAGCGCTGGAAAACTATAATCCAAAGAGCTCGGCCAGAGTTCTCCCCCTGGCAATCTCTTCCTTGTAGCGCTTCTCTTTCTCAGCCACCTCTTTAGCCTTGGCAAGAATCTCCTGAGCCTCCTCCTTAGGAACAACCACTACGCCCACTTCATCTGCCACTATAATATCGCCTGGCCTGACCACCTGTCCTGCGCAGGCTATGGGTACCTGAAGCTTTCCGTGACCGTGGGGCTCACCGGCATTGGGCGTTATATACCTTGCCCAAACAGGAAAGCCGAGTTTTACAATATCATCACTATCTCTGACGGCACCGTCAATAACCACAGCCTTAATGCCTTTTGCCATGGCACTTCTCGTGGCAAGCTCACCCCATACTGCAATCTCTGAAGCCTGGGCATCCACCACAAGGATACTACCACTTTCAGCCAGATCTATGGCCTTTACCACCTTCCCCCAGTCTCCTCCAAGGGTTTTTACTGTGAAAGCTTTGCCAGCCACTCTCTTATCCTTAACCAGAGGAATTAAAGAGCGCATTGCCCCAAACCTGCGCTGGGCGTCGCTTATAAAAGGCGTGGGGAGAGCTTCAAAACCCTTAACAATTTCACTGTAGCTTAGCTTCCTCTCCTCCTTCTGCTTCACCTCAACCCCTATAATTTTGCAGAACTCCTTAACTTTAGCCTCTATATCTCTCGCCTTTGTTATGGCAGAGCCCACAATAAATACCTCAACACCTGCCTCCTTTAAAATTAAGGCAGTTTCAGGAGTTATGCCACCGGCAGCAGCTATGGGAAGAGAAACTTCAGATTTAATTCTACTGAGTTCCTCCAGTGAAGCATCCACACGCTGCATTTTAACCTTCTGGAGGTCAATAGGGGTGTGGAGAAGAAGGTAATCAACTCCAAGCTCCTCGAGTTCCTTTGCTCTTGAAACTTTATCTCTGACTTCCAGGAGGTCTGCCATGATTTTAACATTATGGGCTCTCGCCTGGTTCACAGCCCTCTTGATAGTGAAGTCATCAGCAAGAGCCAGAACAGTAATTACATCTGCACCATTCTTTGCAGCCATCTCAACTTCAAGATCGCCAGTATCTGCAGTTTTTAAATCAGCAACTAAAGTAGCCTCAGGAAGAGCCTGCCTGAGCTTTCTCAGGGCTAACATGCCGTGATTCTTAATTAAAGGCGTACCCGCCTCTAACCAGTCGGCTCCTGCTTTATAAGCCTTTCCAGCAATTGTCAGAGCATCTTCAATACTGAGCAGATCCAGAGCAACCTGAAGATGAGGCATAATCTTAAAAGTAACGTAAGTACTCAATCCTTTAACGTGCTATGGCTTATTAAAAAATGAGGCAGCCTCTGTCCATCTGCATACCTCTTCTTCATACGGTGGCACAACACAAAATTATTCTAATGTTATAAATCAAAGTATGGGGAGTCTTCCTTTTGAGGATGAGAGGTGTCTGAATTTATAGGTAAATGGTTATGTAAAATCTCTGAGAACTATGGAAGGATATGTAAAATTCGCAGAGTACTCACTTCAAAGGTTGTGCTTTATATTAAGGAATGAGCAAAATGGGAAAAAGATGGATAAGGAATAAGAAGAAGGATTACTATTATAAGAAAGCAAAGACTGAAAATTATCGTTCGAGAGCCAGCTATAAGCTCAAACAACTTAACAGGAAATTCAGGATTATTAAAAAGGGGGATAGAGTTTTAGAGCTTGGCTCAGCCCCAGGTGGCTGGACCCAGGTGGCAAGAGAGATTGTGGGCAAAGAGGGTTTAATTGTTGCTGTTGATATTGAAAAAATGGAGCCTCTTGGATATAGAAATGTTGAAGTGATCCAGGGTGACTTTACCCAGGAGGAAACCATAGAAAAGATTAAAGAGATTACTCCCTATTTTGATGTGGTAATAAGTGATGCATCTCCAAATATATCCGGAGTATGGGATATAGACCACTTCAGGAGTATCTATTTGTGTGAAAAGGTTCTGGATATAGCTGAGAGATTTTTGAGACCTGGGGGCAATATGCTTTTTAAGGTATTTCAGGGAGAGGGCATAGAAGAACTGAGAGCAAAAGTAAAAGAGAGATTTAAGTATGTAAAATTTTCAAAGCCCAGGGCAAGTAGAAGTGGGAGTGCTGAGATTTATGTAATAGGTAGAGGGAAGGCAAAATGATTTATAATAATAAATAAAAAGTTTAGTATGATGTACAGAAAGGTTCTGATTGTCGCGGTAATCCTTCTTGCCTTCCCTCTTGTTTATTCCAAATGTATAATCTACTATCCTGATGGGGTAGTAGATGGAAAATTTTTAAAAAGTTATACAGTGGAACTTCCCGGGGAGGTTAAAAAAAATGGAGAGGTTTCAGGAGTAATTAGATTTACATCAGGAGTAGAGAGTGCTGGCGAGATTTATATTTTTCTTGAATTAGACTGGGATAACAGTACCAGAGAATTATTCAGGGGCACTGTATCTGAAGACCAGAAATTTGAGATTCCAGTTAAATTCTTTGTGCCTGGAAAAGAGGGCGTATATAAAGTAAGGATAATTTTATCCAGTGTTGAGAAAAGTCAAATTGGAGAAATATGTAATCTTGATGGCAGGGCAGCCATATATGAATTAAATTTAATAGTTGGTAATGAGGAGGCATTACCCTATCTTAAGCTTTTAAGCCCTGAAATGAGTTACTTTCCCTCAGGAGCCACTATGACTGTGGATGGTATATATTATCCAGAGCAGGCTCTAATAGAGGTAAATTTAAACAATACAAAAGTGGGGGACTCACTACCCCTTAAAGTAAGTTTGAATAAACCCGGACTTTATAATTTAAGAGTGTCTATCTACTATAATGGAAAGAACAGGACAGTAGATAAGGAAATTATTGTGCTTCCAGAGCAGGGAAATGATGAATATTATAAAATATTTCTTCCTGGTATACAGAATATAAAGTCAGATGGGAGAATAGTTGCAGTAAAGAGGAATAATAATCTTGAAATTTATGATTTATATGGACATAAACTGAATGAGCTGGGTGAAGCTGAATTTTTCAGTATTAGCAATGGCAGAGTTTTCTTCTCCAGGGGAAATATCCTCTTCAGGTATTTTGAGAATATAACAGAAAATAGAACTTTTAATAAAAAGATAACAGGTATTTCAGCCTATGAGGATTATTATATTACAGTAAGTGGAAACACTATATTTTATCATGGAAAATCAGAGTGGAACAAGACTATTAGTGGGTTAATAAAAGCAGATATTTTTAACAATAGCGTTGTATGTATAGCCAGAAAAGATGTATATATTATGGATGAAAGGGGAAGAATTGTTGAGAATCTGAGCTTTAATGCAAGCCCAATTGACGCCACACTTTCAAAGTCAGGAATATATGTTTTATTCCCGGACAGGGTGGTTCTTGTAAACAACGGGAAAATCCTGTGGAACTTCTCATCTGAGGTAAACTTTACCTCAATCTACTCAAACGACAATAGACTTATAATTGGCTCGCCTCATATTGTTTTTATATTTGATAATAACAGGCTCAAAGATAGAATAATCTCACAGGACCAGATTATAGGGGTGTCTAACAATATTTACTATTCGAAAAATGGATTCGGAATAGTCACTGGACACAGAAAAGAAAAGGTGTCATTACCAGTTAACAAAAATATCCTGGTCTTTGCTTTTATACTTGTATCAATTTTAGCCATAGGTTTATATTTATGGCGCAGGAGCAGTATAACCTCAAAAGCTGAAGATGAACCCATAATAGAAGAGAAACCTGTGGAAGTAAAAAGGGAAGAAGTCAGGGAAGTTGATATAAGAGTAAAAATGAAGGTTTCAGAACTATATCAGCTTTTAAATTATAGTTTTCAAAAGATTTCAGCATTTGATAACTGTTTACCTGGTTTTATCAGGATCGTTGGGGAAAATATCTTAAAAGGAGCTGAAGAACTCTCTTCATCAGGTGAAAACTCCATGTCAATAATTTCTGCTTCAGAGATGACAATAAATAGTATAATAGAGACATTAAATGACTGGAGAAATATAACACTTTTTGAAAAATCTGTAGATATGGAGCCTGTAGAGTGTTTCCCACCAGAATTTAATGTTACAGAGATTTCCAGTAAGGCATCCCC
>CAZCRG010000041.1:0-14412 GCA_964501105.1 Candidatus Hydrothermarchaeota archaeon
GCTTTTCTACTGTAATAGGTGTGCTGATGTGGAATATCCGGCTATTCCCCCCATAATAGCCGAGAGCATCAGCACATTTATTGTGAAGGTATAATTTTTTCTTCAGAGTATTCAGATTTTTCAGAAATGTTAAAAAAACTTGTTTGAGAGGGGGTTGAAATGAAGACTGAGAAGCCGTCACTTGAATATCTCGTTGAGAGCGGAGGGCTTGATTTTGAGGTACTTCATCCAGGCGGGCTGCATATAACTAAGGAGCTTGCAGAGCTCTGCAAGGTTGATGAGCACAAGCACGTGCTTGATGTTGCCTCCGGCACGGGGGAGAGTGCCTGCTTCCTTGCCAAGAGCTTTGGGTGCAGAGTTACAGGTGTGGATGCCTCTGAGAAGATGGTGGAGAAAGCCAGAGAGAAGGCGAGGCAGAGAGGGCTAAGCGTAGAGTTCAGGGTGGGAGACGCTCACAACCTCCCTTTTGAAGCCAACAGCTTTGATGTTGTGATCTCGGAGTGCACCTTATCCCTTCTGGACAAGGAAAGGGCAATTAGAGAGATGGCAAGGGTGGCAAAGCCTGGTGGGTATGTTGGAATTCACGATGTGTGCTGGAAGGAAGATGCTCCAGAAAGCCTGAAGCAGAGGCTTGCAGAGCTTGAGGGTGAGAGACCTGAAACTATAAATGGTTGGAAAAGGCTCTTTGAGAAAGCAGGACTTGAAAGTGTGGTAACACTGGATCGCTCCCATCTGTTTTCTGAGTGGATGAAGGATATAAAGAGGGAGCTCGGCATCCTGGGGCAGGCGAAGATTTTCCTCAAAGTTTTCAGAAAGTTTGGCGTGAGCGGCTTGAGGAGGATCTGGGAGTCGGAGAAAATTTTTCAGAGCAAGTACATTGGATATGGTATTGTAGTGGGCAGAAAACCGGAAAATCAGGAAAGTCTTGAAGTTGAGGAAGTATGACGCCACCAACTCGAGGAAGGAGAGCTGCTGCTGAATTGAGGCTATAATAAGTGTGGATGAGCGAGGACAGATGGTTTTGCCAAAGGATGTTATAGAGAAGGCAGAAATTAAGCCCGGGGACAAGCTGGCGATTGTAAGCTTGGGAAAAAGTAATAGGATATGCTGCTTACTCTAATTAAAGTGGAAGAGCTAACTCAGTTGATAAAGGGTATTCTCAGCCTAATAGCTAAGGAAATGCTCAAGTAGCTTTTTCAGCAATAAACCATCCCAAGCCCTCACGATATTGATACTCTACTACACTGAAGCCCTGCTCCCTCAGCAGCCTCTGCCACTCCTGCATGCTCAGCAGCTTCCAGAACCCAAAGGCAGTGAACATTAAAAGCCCTCTCAGGTTTTTCAGCGGTTCAATCAGCAGAAATTTTCCTCCGGGCTTTAACACCCTGTGAATTTCTCTCAGAGCCTTGAGCCTCTTCTCGCCGCTCAGGTTGTTGAGAACGCTTCCGCAGGTTACGAGGTCAAAGGTTTCGTCTGGGAAGGGTATTTCAAGAGCGTTGCCATATCTGACTCCACTCTATCTTTTACGCCTTCAGCTTCGGCATTTTCGTAGGCTTTCTCCGGAGAGTTGCCGGGTATCTCCTTTCTGTCCCAGATGTCTATGCCAACAACCCTGCCGCTTTTAAGGCTCTTGGCTACGCCTATTGCAAGTTTGCCCAGTCCGCAGCCCACATCTAAAGCGAGCTCATCACCTCTAAGGCTGAGAATGCCTGAGAGTTCAGCAGCCCTGTCTTGTTTTAGTAGGCGCATTGAAATAGCATAGGCGAGAAGGGTAAAAATTCCGAAGGCTGATATCAGCACGCCTGCAGCTCTTGAGATTAAGATGTAAGTCAGAACGCCAGTGGCTATAACCACAATAGAGAGGCTACAAACCACTGGCATAGCATAGTAGCCGTAGTGAGCCCTCATTTTTCACCACCTAAACTTTCAAGTATCTTCAGGGCAAAGCTCTTCATCAAATCCGCCTTTACAATTGCTATGCCCTTTTCTTCATCCCCGAGCACGAGAAGGCTGTCCCCCGGCATGATTTCAAACTTCTCCCTTGCCTCCTTCGGTATGACAATCTGCCCCCTCTCACCCACCTTCACCATGCCAAATATGTACCTGCCCCTTCCAATTTCAATCATTCCTGTTCCTCCAGCAACACATTAATTTCATACTTATATGAAATACATGTTATTTATAATTTTTGTTGTTTTAAAACTCAAGAGACTATAGGATGCCTTCTCAGTTTGAAAAACTAAAAAAGCTTGCTTCAAATGAGAATCCCCACATGAGAGCTTGGGCTGTAAGGAAGCTTAGAGTGCTTTACCCTGAGGAAGCCGGAGAAGAATTTTTTCTGAATGCTCTGCAGGATGACCACCCGGAAGTGTGAAGGAGGCTCTTGAATTTCTGGAGGACAATCCACCAGAGAGTGCCAGAGATGCCCTCCTAAAGCTCGTGGAGAGTGATGATCCAATTATATCTGGGATGGCAGCATCTGCTCTCGGAAACCTCAAATACAAGGGAGCAATTGAAAAAATTGCATCTCTTCTGGATAGGGAGATTCAGATATGATTTTGATCGCTTAGGAGAGTTTCTCCACTGGTACAACTCATAAGACCGCATAGAAGCTTAGATTGGAGAAACCTGGAAACCTCGGGAACTCTATTCCCTCGGTTTTCCTCGCTCTAAGCTCGGAAAACGCCAGCTAAGAGATTCTACGAATCACTACAGCCATTCATCTTCGGAAATTTTATGCCATGGGCTGAAAAGGAGGTAGCTACATAAGACGAAATAATTTCCAGATAACACAGATTCAGGGTTCAGCCCCTCTTATGCCAGCCATCTGAAGCATCACAGGGTAGAAGAGCAGCGATACAAGTAAGCAGTAGAATATGCCTATTGCCATGCTCAGCCCCATGAACTTCAGCCCTGTCATGCTGGCAAAGAGTAGTGAGGAAAAGCCTGCTATTGTGGTTGTGGCAGAGCTCAGAATAGAGCCCTGGGACTCTTCTAGGGCAGCAACAACATCCCCTCTCTCAAGGTATCTGTAGGTTACAATTATGGCGTAGTCCACGCCAATGCCAAGGATTGTGGAAGCCAAGCCCACTGTCTCGGGACGCATTGGAATCCCAAGAAAGCCCAGGGTGGCAAAGGTGAGGTAGAGGGCAATAAATAGGGGCAAAGAGAGCAGGAAGATTATCCTTAAGGATCTGAAGTTTAAAAAGAGAAAGGCAAAAATCAGAGCCATTGCAATTCCTGTAACAGCCCTGAAGTCCCTGAGCATGAGCTTTGAGGTGGCATAGCTTACAGCCAGAGCTCCTGCAAATTTAACATCCAAAGTTGAAACCTCTGAAGCTACCTCCTCAAGACTGCTGATGAGGGCTTTTATTTTCTTTGTGTCTGTGCCCACATCTGTATCAAGCAGAATAAGGGCGTATCTTCTGTCCTCGCTTATCAAGGGATTTTTATCGGGAGGCAGGACTAAGGAGGCTGCACTCACACTGTGCACAACATTTGGCTCAAGCTGAAAGGCTCTTTCCAGAATTTTAACTTCTCTGAGAACCTGCCTGTTTATTTCGGGAGCCTCCACAAGCACCACCACTGTATCTCCACCAAAGAGGTCTCTAATCTGCTGCATCTTCTGCACAATCTCACTCTGTGGCAAAGACTTCTCAGTGCTGCTCTCCATCCTTATACCCTTGAGCCCCTGGGAGAAAATCCCCATCAGAACCAGCAGGAGCAGAATGAGCAGTTTCTTTCTTCTCACAATTCCACTCGGAAAGGTTATTAGAGCCCTGCTTTGGGATGAGCCAGAGAAGGGGAAGTTAAGATAGAGAGAAGGTAGAAGAAACAGGGCAGCCACCATTGAGAAGAATATGCCAATAACCCCCAGTGCGCCGAAGTCCCTCAAGCCAGGCATTTTTGCAAAGAGCAGTGAGCCAAAACCCAGAATTGTTGTAACAGAGGTGACCAGAATTGGTCTGAATATGCCTGCATAGCCCTCAACAAAATTCTGCCTTATTCTGTGCACAACATGGATTGAGTAGTCTATGCCCATGCCAAGGAGCATTGGTGCAATTCCTATGCTCATAACAGACACAGGAATCCCAAGCCTTGCCATGGTTCCTCCAGTCCAAACAACTGCACAGCTCACACAGATAAGCGGAAGTATGCCGTCCCTGAGGGAGTAGAGGGTGAGCACCAGAGCGAGTACTATGAGCAGATAGGCTATGCCCACAACTCTCTTTCCATCTTCAAGCATTAGGTCAAAGAGCTGCTTTCTCACCATTGTAATTCCTGTGAGGCTTACCTTCAATCCAGAAGGTTTTGGTGTTCTTTCTATGTCCTGCCTGATCCTCCTTAGGAGGTCTCTGATTCTCTCCTCATCAGAGCCTGTGCTTGTCTTTACTCTGAGGTAGGTAACAGAGTAAGAGGGATCAACAAGCCCTGGGGAGGTGAGCATGCTCTCCACACCCCCAACCTCAGGCTCCTGGGATATTTTCTGCACAAGCTCCCTTATATACTCAACCACCTCAGGGCGTCTCAGGTCAGAGACACAGCCAGGGCAGGTGTCCGCCTCTATTACCACCAGCAGGAAATCCCCGCCTCCAAACTTGTCCCTGATTATTTCGTTGGCTTTTCTCACTTCTATGTCTTTTGGCACCATCTTCTCTATGTTTGCCTGTAGCTTCAACTCTGTTGCCGAAATAGCCATAAACACTGTAAATAAAACAAAGAAGGCAAGCACAAACTGGGATGCCCTCTGATGTAGGCGGGCAATCTTCCTCATGTACGCCTCCTCAGCAGGAAAATAGCTATAAGGGCGAGCAGAGAAATGCCAACCACCACTGGCATTCTGCTTGATTTCTCACCCGGGACTACCTGCAGGCTTGTCTGGAGCTCCTGCATGTAAACTGTGGAGTCTCCTGAATCCCTGTCACCTATATACCTGAGAGCCACCCGCAGTGGATACCTCTTGGGGGGAGCATCTCTCTCTGGCTTTATTATGAATACAGCCTCCTCCGTATCTCCAGGTTCAACATTGCCTATGTAGTCTGCATTTCTCTCATACTCAAAGGGCTGCTCCGGCAGCCTTATTATCTTTACACCAAGGTTTTCAGCCTGCTCATAGCCGGCATTTCTAATCCTAAGCCTTATAGTCGCTTTCTCACCAGCAGCTACCTTCTCAGGCCCAAGGGCAACTACCTCAAAGAGGGGCTTCGGCTTTATTAACAGCTTTAGATTTTCAGTTACTGAGTACTTCCTCCCCATTCTGTCTGAAAACTCCACCCTCACAGGTATAATATGCTCGCCTGCCCTTGCATGCTCATCAACATCAAAATAGAGCACTGCCTCTGCTTCACCTCCAGGAGAGAGAGTGCCCAGGTAGGAGGTATCTGAGGAGGAGTAGCTTGAGGAGAGGGGAGGTGCAAACTCTGCATACACCTTGAGGGTGTTCAGAGTCTTTGTGCCAGTGTTTTTGATTCGGAAGCTCAGCATCACCCTCTTCATTCCAGCCCTCACATCCTGAGGCTGGGTTCTTATGCTGCCTATTCCTATCTCTGCCCTCCCTTGCACGTATATCCCGAAGCTAAGCTCCTGCTGGTGCTCCACCATGTTGCCATCCTTCCACTTTATAAGAAGTTTCACAGGGTATACTCCCTCTTCAACCTGCTCCACATACACAGGATATGTAAATCTCAACTCCTCATTCTGGAGCACTGCCCCGAAGTACTGCTCACTGATCTTGGCTTCTCCAGCCCTGTGAACAAATCTCTCCTTTGTGCCTATAACTCTGAGGGGTGCCCTCTCGTCAGGGTTGAGGTAGGCTCTCACATTTAAAGCGTAGTCTGTAGCAAGGTTTTTCACAGCTATGGTGATGTTGTAGCTCCTCTCAACCTGCACCTCCTCAGGCACAATAGAGGTTATGTGGAACTCCGCCAGAGCCTCAACAGCTCCAGCCATTAAAAGGCAAACCAGCACCAGTATAGCCTTACTTCGCATTTTTCCACAGCTCCTCAAAGGTTTTTTTAGCCATTTCTACAGTCTCACCATCGTATATTACATAGCACATGGATTTTGTGCTCATTATTGGGAACAATATGCTCATATAGTCTCCAACAAGGAAAATCCTGTGAAACACCGGCAGGTTGAAAACTCTCGGGCTTAGATTTGCATATAGCTCTTTGAGATGCTCACTGGAGACTATAAGCCTGAGTTTGCTTTTTTTGAGCATTTCCATGAGCTCTGGATTGTATTCCTGAAGGTATACCATGATTTCAGAGCTCTTTAGAACAAGCTCCTCAATCCTGCTCTTTATGTTCTCCCAGCCTGCTACTTTGAGTATGCCCCCCGCAATCTCCGAGTATTTATCTGATAGCTCAAGTGCCCTGTTTTTTGCCTCCTGCAGCTCTGCAAGCTTAGAATGGAAGGCTCTCAGGCAGGCTTTTTCAGGATTCTCCGGCAGATACACCCTGGGTTGGGCTGGTTCTTCAAGGGCAAATCCCTTGGAGCAGAGAGAAGAGAGCACTGCATATATCTTGGAGGTGGGTATTTTTGCATGCTGGGCAATGGCATAGGCACCTGCTCTCTTCAGCTCAAGCAGGGATATGTAGGCTCTTGCCTCATAGGTGGTGAGCCCAAGCTTTTTGAGCGCCTCAATGTGCTCTTCCATAATCTACTGTATGCCGCTCTTGGTATTTAAATGCTACTACCCGCAGTAGGTAGCAATTGCCAAAAAAAACAGGTTGACAAGCCGGGCGTTGACGTTATGCTTGCAAGGGTTCTGCCATGCCGACCACCTGGCAATAGCGGAAGCTGTAATTGGCGAGGTTGCCCAAGCTCACCAGGGAAAGTCTTAAATCCTCAAAACTATCAGATTTGTATTTCCATACGGTTTCTTCTCTATAATACCTCTCTGCTCAAATTTCGATACGATTCTGGAAATCTTCACTTTAGAAAGCCCTGTTAAGTATCTCAGCTCCGATTGCGTGATGTTCCTCTTATCAATTATAACTTTGATAACCTTTCTCTCATCCTCTGGTAATATGCTTATTATTTTCTCAAGCTGCATTTTATCTATTTTCCACTGAAGAAGCAGGGCAATTGCTCCGCCTGTGGCAAGGGCAATCAATGCAATGCCGTAGAGGAGGGGTGCAAATAAATGCCCCATATTGGCAGCACAGTAGGCATTGGACAGGGCAAGAATCACACCGAGAGCAAATAACATGCCAAAGGCAATTATCAGTTTTCTGCTGGTTATCTCTACCCTGCTCATATATTTACAATAATAACCATTCCACTTTAAAGTTTCCTGTTTCGGCAGGGTGGTTTCAGATTTTGAAACCACTTGTAAAGCTGTTTCAGCAAATCATTCCTACTGTTTCAACCTCAGCAACTCACATGAAAAACTGGATGTTTGAGTATGCACTAAAAGAAATTTCCAGGAGAAAAAAGAGATATATTCTGAATGTAATGCTCGTCGCACTGGTAGTGGTAATGCTGATTACACTGAACTCCCTTAGCATTGCCTACAGTGAAGCCTCAAGGCTGCCCTTTGAGAAAATCCACAGTAGCATTATTATTCAGAGAAATGGAAACGTGCCTGAGAATACCTCTGGTGTGGTTACATCCTGCTCCCTTGCACCCATCAGACATAATGTGGTGGAGCAGATACGAAATATTGAAGGAGTTAAAGACATCTCCTACGGCTTATTCCTGTGGGTATTTGATAAAGAGCATTTCAAGAGAGTCTTGGGAGTAAACTGGAATGATTCCCTGGGAGCGAAGATTAAAGCAGGCATTGTTGATGGTTCACCGCCAGACACAGGCGGAGAGGTGCTAATTGAGAGAACCTATGCGGAGAGGTACAATATAACCACAGGGCAGAAAATTGCTATTTCCGGAAAAAATTTTACAGTTTCTGGTATATTTAAAAATCCTGGAAATATTGTGGCTTCTGATATTGTTATGAGTTTGAAGTCTGCACAAAATCTGGCTTATAACTCAGTAAATCTTCAGAAAACTGAAAAATTCATGCCAGATGACATAAACATAATATTTGTACAGGTTGAACAGAGAAAAATAAGGGAAGTACAGAGTAAACTGGAGAATATTCTCAATCGCAACAATTTAAATGGTGGAAAAACACCCACTGGCAAAACCATAGGCAAATATACCATTTACACTCCGGAGTCCTTTGAAAATCAGATAGAATCTCTTTTTGTGCTCTCTGATAGACTGATGCTACTTATATCTCTCATAACAATAGCAGGCGCCTGTGTAATAATCGTAAAAAACATGAGTCATGCTGTAATGCAGAGAAAAAGAGAATTCGGGATAATGAAGAGCGTGGGCTTCACAGGTAAAGATATTCAGAAAGAAATTGCTGTAGAGACGGCAATTCAGGCACTTGCAGGGTATTTCCTGGGGGTTATGCTCTCTCTGATATCAATAGCGCTGCTGTCGAGGACGGAGATATCGCTAACCATACCCTGGGAACTCAATCCCTATCCTCACTTTCTAGCTTCAAATCCCTCTCTTGCAGCCACTGTGGAAACATATTTCCTGCCCATAAAATTCCAGCCATTCTACGGGCTGGTTTCCTTCCTTGTTACTGTATTTATCGGCATTCTAACAACACTGCTCATAACAAATCAGATAAACAAACTCAAGCCAGCAGAGGTGCTAAGAAATGAGTGATTTGATTGTAGTGGAGAATCTTTCAAAGACCTTCGGAAAGGTTGCAGCAGTAAAAAATGTGTCCTTCAAAATAAAGAAAAGAGAGTTTCTATCAATTCAGGGACCTTCAGGCTCCGGAAAGAGTACACTGTTAAATCTTCTGTCAGGTCTTGAGAGGGCTGATAGGGGCAGAATACTGTTTGGCAAAATAGACATAACGGGAATGGATGAAGATGAACTTGCTCTATTCAGAAGGCAAAACATTGGTATAGTATTCCAGTCCTTCAACCTCATACCAACTCTCAATGTTGTTGAGAACATAGCCTTTCCGCTTTTTCCCCTGAAAATAAGAAAAGATGAAATGATACGCAGGGCAGAGAAGCTTGCGAAGGAGGTGAGTCTGGCTCACAGGCTGATTCACTATCCCGGTGAGCTATCCGGAGGTGAGCAGCAGCGCGTAGCCATTGCAAGGGCACTGATAAACAACCCGAAGGTTATTTTTGCAGATGAGCCCACTGGCAATCTCGACTCCAAAACCGGGAGAGAGATAATTGAGCTTCTGAAAAGGCTGAACAGAGAAAAAGGAACCACCATAGTAATGGTAACCCACGACGATGCTCTGGCAAAGACCACTGACTGGATTTTAAGAATGAAGGACGGGGTGATTGTGAATGAATAGCAAACTTTCAGCTCTGATTCTGAGCCTGGTTCTATTTGTTTCTGTTGTATATGCCATAAATTCAGATAAAAAGGTGGAAGTTGTTGTTGTGGGGATGATAAGCCATGGACCAATGCAGCCCACTGTCAACGCTATAAAAGAGGTAACCTCAAAATACCCAGGGGTTACTGTTAAATGGCTCGACCTGGAAAGCCGGGAAGGGCAGAGATTTGCCAGAGAGCATGGGCTGACGGCTCATTTGACTGTGCTGATAAACGGCAAGTTCAAGTATAACGTCAATGGAAGAGAGGTAACCTTCCAGTGGTTTGAGGGGCAGCAGTGGACAAAAGAGGACCTGGATTATGTTATTCAAAGCCTGTTGAGGGGCGATAGTGAGGTATCTCCCGCCGATACCGTAGCCAAAGGTGGCGGTAATGTCGTGAATATAGCAGGGGTTTTGCTCGCAGTTGCAGGCATTGTCGCATTACTTCTCCTTAAAAAATCCAGCAGGCGATAATATGTATTTTAAATATGTTTTTAAAGAGCTTTTCAGAAGAAAATCGAAAACTGCAACAGTAGTTCTGACAGTTGCTGCCATTACATCCATTCTCCTTCTATTCTCAGGAGTTCTGCAATCTTTTTACTCCGGTATATACCAGCCCTTTAGGGATATTGGCACAGATATGATTTTGCAGAAATCCGATAACGCAACAGCATACACAGGCTCAAAACTCAGAATGCCCTTTGGAAAGGGGCTGTTCACTGAAGATGAGACAGAGGCACTGTCTGAAATAAAACATGTTGAGGACATGTCAAAATCTCTTGTTCTGTGGTATTTTGGAAAAAACGGGTTTATAACCGTGGGAGGAATAGGGCCGGGGAGTTTTACTGGAAGTAAGCTTGCAACACAGATTAAAAGAGGAAGATTTTTATCAGTCAGTGACCACAGAAAGGCTGTTGTTGAAAGCCACTTTGCGAATTTCAACCATATTAGAGTGGGGGATAATATCTCAATAGGAGGAAATTCCTTCGAAGTTGTTGGCATTCTGAACGTTAGAGATAAAGCTCAGATATTTTCGTCAAATGTCTACATAACACTGAGTGATGCACAGGAAATCAGCGGGATAAAGGGCTGCAACCAGATATATCTGAAAATAGACGAATTATCCAGTGAGAAGCCTGTTAGAAAGGAGATTGAGCGGTTGAACAGCAGAATTATAATTATCTCAGGCAGCTCCCTGGCAGCTTCCCTCTCCAATGTCGCTGATATTTACACAAGATTCTACTATATGGGGAGCGGTGCTATGGTGCTGATAGTAGCCCTCATCCTGCTCAAAGTAAACACTGTAAATCTCATGGAGAGAAAGAGGGATATTGCCGTGATGAGGGCGGTGGGATGGACAAAGAGGGATATATCAAAGCAGATTATTTCAGAGCTCTTTCTTCAAACAATAATCGGCTTGCTTCTCGGGCTTGGTGTGAGTTTTTGCATTGTCAGGTTTGTAGGAGAGATAAATATTCAGACCTCCGGTCTGGGACTGAATAAAGCAACTCTTTCAGTTCCAATAGAAATACCTTTAAATTCAATACTGGTCAGTTTTGCCATGATTATTGTGGTATCCTTACTTGTATCTTTTTTGCTGGCAAATAGAATGTCAGAGATTAAGCCATCTGAGAATCTAAGAGGGATATAATTTTTGCAAGAATTTTCCTGCAAGCAGAATTAAGAATAAGCCTAAGGAAAATTCCGCCATTTTAATTCCAAGAAGCGCTGGCGAGGGTAATTCTGAAATACGCATCACAAGAGCACGGTACCAGGCGGGCGCATGCTCAAGCCCCCACAGCATATATCTCTTTCCAAAGATTACTGCAAGAAAGGCGTCCAGCATCACAAATAGCCCAACCAGCGCAGTGCTCAGCTCCACGATGCCGGTGGAGTTCACCAGAATAACCTCCGACGTTAGATAGCTATTTGTATATAGCAATATAAAAATATGTTGCAGGTAGTGGAATTGCCGGAGTCAACTACAATAATGGTAAAGGAGGCATAATCTCTTTGTTTGCACTCTCCAAGGTGTTCTCTGAGCTTGTTGACGATTGTATTTTCATCCACCTCTTTTTTCCAATTTCATAATCAAAGAGCAGTACTATCTTGTCATAACTCTCATATTTCCTGAGAATTATGTGCACTGCATCCCTACCCGTAACCTTCTCTAGCAGTGCTGTAAGGGAGTGGCACTCTCCTCCCAGCAGGATCATGAGGATACCTCTTTAGATATGCCGGAATCATGTCGAGGTATAGCTTACTTTACTTTTTCATCTCTGCAACAAACTCACTGAAGGGCATGTCCTTGACTTTTAGACCCACTGGCTCAGCTTCTCCGAGAACATTCCTGGAGTAAACCCTGCCGTTGATTATTTTAAACTCGCCCTGCCAGGAGCCTGTGGGAACATACCTCTTACCGTCTGTTCTCAGGAATAGAATGTACTTCTCTCCTTTCTTCCAGAGGTCTGCACCATCTCTGTAGGCTTTTCCAGCTTTTGGTATATAGGTACCCGTATCTGAGATTATAATCTCCCTGCCGCACTTCCCCTTAAGCACTTTTTCCACTCTGAACTTTGTTTTGAAATAAACATTTATCTTTTCTGCTCTTTCATACCAGGGGTCTGTAACTACTGTTCCCACAACCACCACATCTGAAGCTTTATACAGTTGAAGCAGGGTAGTATAGTATTCTGCAAGTTCGCCATACCCCCACTCTGCTTTGTATACCTCTTTTATCTCTGGATATAGCGTATTAACAAAATATATTCCAAATAGCACCAATACAATACCAGACGCCAGAATATATGCTCTCCTCATTTTCTACACCTCCAGATATAGATTGTAGAGCCAATTAACACTGGCTATGTCCTCTGGTTGTGGAGTGTAAATGGCTTCTCTGTCTCTCTTTGTATCCATGAGCACATTTGCATTGTCGTTGTGGTCTAATCCGAGAGCGTGACCTATCTCATGACCTGCCACACTTCTCCTGAAGTTAGTGGACTTGTAAAATAACCTCGTCCAGTCCAATATCGCTGATAAAAAAGCATAATTAAGTTCACTATGGCTAAAGTCGTTTTCATAGCTCAGCGACGTATGATCCCGTTTTCCACCCAGAATGTTAAAGGCAGGCACCGAAGTAGGCAAAATTCCTGCCAACAACACATAAGGTAAAAACAGACTTATCAACTCATGGAACCCCCTTTTCTGCCTTAAACAATATTATGCCCCATATAAAGCCCATTAACACTGTGCTGAAGACTATGCCATAGTAAGTTCGGTCAACACTTATGCTTAGCACTCCCATAAATTTTACAACTAAGTAGGGTATAACGAAAGTAAGCAGCAAAACAGATAGGGCTAAAATTCCAGCAAGTGTCAAATTCCTGACGAACAATTTAAAATATATCAACATGGCAAATACTGTAATAAAATAATTTAAAACTATAGCCGAAGTATGTGAGAACAACGAATTTATAAAATACCCTGTGGTGCCAAAGACCAGCCAGCAAATTAATACTCCGAGGTAGCCAGCCAACAGGCTTGAGAAGATTTCTTTAATGTCCATAATCATAATACCCACTAATTAAATAAAAATTTAAAAAGGATTTATTTATCACTCAACAAAATGGACTTAGCGAGCAGTCATCGACATATTTCCTCTCAGCATCAACTCGGCTACCTTGGTTTTCTATATAAGCAGATACCCAATTAGACATATTTGGGTTGTTGTCATTCTCTCCTAAAGCGTGATTCCAAGTATTTACGTAAATATAGGGTCTATTTCCATTTCTCGAAAATGAAGACCAAGGTACATAAGCAATTATATGTGGTCCGGGTATAGTGTAGTAGGTTGCACTACCACTGTAAATTCCGCCATTGACTGGATCACCATAGTAGAAATAAAACTTCCATGGCGTTCCATCCTGGTAAACATAGAGGTAGTAGGTCTCTATGTCTTCCCACCGCCCCCAGTTAGCATATCTAATGGCATCATATATATCATCCCAAGGCCAGGGTGCATCTTCATCTCTGTAAACAACAGTATACTCAAACTCATATACTCTGACTCCATCCACTGTCTTTAGTCCGTTTGAAATGTAGAACACCTCATCAACATAATTCTGCCCTTCATACGAGGAACCTCCGAATATATCTGGATATTGTTGGATAAGTATAGGAATGTGGTTTTGCGGTTTAGTGCTCAATATACCGGCTCCAACAGAAGTTGTAGAGATATCTTTCATCTGTCTGTCTCTTTCTCTCTTGATCCTCTCTATTAACCACTTCTTTTTTGCTCTTTCGCTGTCTATATAGTCCCTTAAGTGGGTCCAAGCTTGGTCATCTATGGATATGTTCACCATTTTCTCTAATAGGGCTCTTATATCGATGTAATCCCTTTCTGTTAGTGTTTCTTTTGCTAAAATTGCTGCAAGCCTATTAATACTCTCTTTATCCTTAACGATCTTTGGTGTTGTTTCTCTGTTTTTGTCTAGCTTTTTTATTTCGTTAGTCTTGCTTATGTTTACCGTAGGTCCAGCAAACACACTCCCGGCCACCAGCGCTACAACAACCAGCGCTGGTATTCCCAGCTTCAACCAGCTTCTTCTCATCTATCTAACCTCCTTTTGTTTTTTTCTTGTATATAGAACCCAAAAGGAGGCATCTTTCCAGTCGTTATCTTTGGGTATTTTTGTGCCTCCTTTGCGGGGTGGCTGCATCCTCGCTGGTTTATGGGTGGGGGATGCAGCCCTGTTTTCTTTAGATTATCAGGTCATATATAAAATTTATACTTAATTATCTAACAATTCTGACAAAATTGTCACAATATTTATTTTAGTGACAAAAACGTCATTAAATTGACTTAATGACAGAAATGTCATTTTTGTATACTTTGTAACAGAAAAGTCACAAAGTGACATATGAGAATAGCGCTACAAAAGTCTTAACATAGGGCCGTAATTGAAATATCACATTCAATACCATTATAAAAGCGAAAACGTAAAGATTCCAATTGTCATCATGAAGGAAGACAATCCTATAAGGT
>CAZCRG010000042.1:0-13995 GCA_964501105.1 Candidatus Hydrothermarchaeota archaeon
ATATGGCAGTTATGTTGTAGCTACCCTCAGGCAGGCTACTACCATTTGTGAAATAAATATTCTTACTGCTATAAGCATCAAGACTAATTGAAGAGTTGTAGTAAATTAAAGATGAATTTTTGGAAGAGTTTGCCCATACCCATAGAGTTCCATTGGTTTTTTCTCCGATATTGCTTATAGATATAAAAAATAAAGCATTTGAACCTGTTTCAAGACTTGATGGTACAAAGGAGACCTGTGTAATTCCAACCTTACCAAAAGTGAAAGTAGTAGAATTTTCAATTTCTATGATTAACCCGTTGTAATTTATATTTTCAAATTTGACAGTTACATTTATTGTATTCAAACCATAAGTACCATACCTTGCATTAGAACTATCCCAGGGAGTCAGGTTATATTCTATAGAATAACCACTGTGAAGTAATATATCCTTCTTTTCAGTTATATTGCTTGAAGATTGAATTAACCCAGAGTAGTAGATACCTTCCCTGTTAATTTCTCTAATTCGAATATCGAAGCCGGCAATATTGGTTATATTTATTATGGTTTTGACATTATCGCCAGGAGAATAAACAGGATCAGTGGTTACAGTTAAAAGAACAGGACTTCTAGGAGTAAAGGTGGTGGTTGCCCTGCCTGTATTCACACTGTCATTAACTGTTACCTCCAGAGTAGAAGTTACACCAGGATAGTAAGAATTGTTAATAGTTAATGTAAAGGTAGCAATACCCAGATTGTCTGTCTGGGTCTTAAATTCACCACTATCAGTGCTTAAAGTAATATTAACTCCCTGTGCTGGACTGCCATTGTAATAGGTAACCCTGGCTGTGACTGTTATATTCTCACTCAGATAGGGCTGATTATCGGTGAGGTTCAGAGTTATATTCAGGTTGCTAACTACAAGGGTTGTAGAAGCATTCCTGGTGGTTGAGCCACCTGGGTAGCTGAAGTTGGCAAGAATTGTGTATTCTCCAGTTGAAAGGGAAGAAGTGTTGTACTGGAAACTAAGTGAAGATGTGCCATAACCACCTACAGAGTAAGAAGAGTAACTCTTTAAGGGTATGAGAGTGCCATTGAAGGCATAAACGGTGAGGTTGCCTATCACTGGGTCGGCAATATTCTTCATATTTACTGTAATTGTAATATTGCCACCCTGTTGAATTGTATACCTATCAGAAGTAACTGAAGTGATTCCAACAGGCTCTAAGGTAAAGGAAGTTGAATTAACAATCTCATAAGTCTCACCTCCTGTTAAATTGAAGCTCTGGTATTTTATTCTGCCATATATAACGTTGGTGCCATTGGTGCCTGAGTAAGCATTGGTGGTATACCAACTGCCAAGAGTAAGATTGATCATGTCGCCAGGTGAAAGAAAGATACTCTGACTCTTACTTTCTCCAGTGCTGTCAGACTGGAGAACAATATCTTTCCAGTAGATGCCAGTTTGAAGACTCTCTATTACTTTAACAGGGAAGGGAGCTATATTATAAAGGGTTACAGTGGAGTTGACTATATCTCCTGGAGTATAATTCCCAGAAGTAGTAGTGACAATCAATTTAAGAGGAGTCTTTACTGTAAAAACCCTGGATATACTGCCATAATTTGTGCTATCATTAAAAGTGGCTGTTACAGTATAGTTACCAGGAGAATAAGAAGAGTCAAGGGTAATTGTCGCATTTGCTATACCACTTGAATTTATTGTAGCTATTACCTCCTCAACTCCGGTATTGAATTTAATATTAACACCAGAAGCAGGAGTACCATTGACATAAGTCACATTCGCAATAAGAGTAATATTCTCGCTGAGGAAAGGCTGAGTGTCACTTAGAGTTAGATTAATTACAATATTACTTACTACTAACTCTTTACTTGAATTCCTTGAAGCTGAACCTCCAGAATAATTGAAAACTGCAGTTATATTATATTCACCTGGGGAGATAGAGGAAGTATTAAAAACAAAACTTTTTGAACTACTACTATATCCAGGGATTACAAAATCAGTATAATTTTTGATTATATTATAAGTTCCATTATAAGCATAAATTGTAAGATTTCCAGTAACAGTTTCCCCAAGATTCTTAAGAGTTGTATTTATAGAAATATTCTCTCCCTGCTGGACATTATAATCATCAACTGAAACTGAAGTTATTCCAACAGGCTCAAGAGTAAAATTTGTTGTATAATTTAATGGGGAACGACATGTAGTTCCTCCATTGTAGAGAGAATAATCTGCCCAGGCAATTGCTCTATATATTCCTGAAGAATCTCTATAATTAAAAGCATCTGCAGAATCCCAGGTATAATTGTATGAATAAGCTTTTCCATCAAGTATATTATAAGTGCTCCCAGAACCAAGGTCAAAGGTTATACCATAGGTAAGATTGGAGATTCTTGCCCTTGGAGTAACCCAGTAAGACTTTCCATCATCTAAAGGATTTAAAATAGTAACCATAACTGTAATATTATCTCCCGGTTCTACAGACCCCAACAAAGGAAGAACTCTATTTTCTCTATCAAAGATGGTAACCGTTACATTCAGTGGAGAATAGGCATTTGAGTATATTATAACAGGTGTTGAATTGGTAAAGGAGTTCCCCAGGATATCTGTTACTTTCACAGTAATATTATAGGTCCCATTGGACAGACATGGCACCACCTCACTATCAACAGAAGTTCCATTCACTGTGTCTGGCTCATCAGAAAACTCATAAACTACAATTCCATTAGAATCTTCTATAAAAATTTCAACACTGGCATCATTTACAAAGACAGAGCCATCATAAGCAGTAATATTTACAGTAATACTATCTCCTCTTGTCACATAAAATGAATCGCCTGGCAGAGGAGAATTAAAATCAATTCTATTAACTGATGCACTTACTCCCTGAGAAAATAAGAGCAAAAACACAATGAAGTATATGGAAACTACTAAACCTGAATTCCACTTAACTCTGGTTAGTCCTGTCATACATTCTAATATCCTCGGTTGTACATATATAAAACTTACTCGGAAAAATGTGTCACTTTTAATATTAACCCTTCGTCACGCCAAGAGGTTTAAGCCTTACCACCAGCATTGAAATTCCTGCACCATGGGTAGTCTCAACAACCTCGCTCACATTCTTATAGGCATTGGGAGCTTCTTCAGCTAAACCAGGCTTGCTGGCAGCCCTCACGTATATTCCTTGATCAGCGAGCTGCTTCTTAATCTTCTCACCATAGAACCTGCGCTTGGCTTCAGCTCTTGAGAGCCTTCTCCCTGCACCGTGACAGGTTGAGCCAAAGGTTTCCTGCATAGCAGTTTCAGTGCCCACAAGAAGATAGCTGGCTGTGCCCATATCGCCAGGGATTATAACTGGCTGCCCAACTTTTCTGTACTCAGAGGGTAAATCTTTACTTCCAGGACCAAAAGCTCTTGTGGCACCCTTCCTGTGCACATATAGCTTTTTCTTCACCCCATCTATGGAATGCTCTTCAAGCTTTGCTATATTGTGAGCCACCTCGTAGACAGTTCTTATTCCAAGGTCTTCAAAGCTTGCATCGAAGACCTTCTCAAAACTCTCTCTTGTCCAGTGGGCTATAGCCTGGCGGTTTGCAAAGGCGTAATTTACTCCTGCGCACATGGCTGCATAGTAGTCCTGAGCCTCCTCTGAGGTAGCAGGAGCACAGGCAAGCTGTCTGTCCGGTAGGGTAATGTTGTACTTCTTGGTAGCCCTCTCCATTACTTTAAGATAATCTGTGCATATCTGATGCCCGCAGCCTCGAGACCCAGAGTGAATCATAATAGTAATCTGCCCCTTCTCCTCTATGCCAAAAACCTTAGCAACCTCAGGGTCAAAGATTTTATCCACATACTGAATCTCAAGAAAATGATTCCCTGAACCTAAGGTGCCAAGCTGAGGTGCTCCTCTCTTCTTTGCCAGGTCGCTAACCTTGGAAGAATCAGCAGCCTCCATTTTCCCCTTCTCCTCTATAAAATTCAAATCCTCCCTTATGCCATAACCATTATTAACTGCCCACTCTGCACCCAGCTCAAAAACATTGTCAAGCTCAGCCTGAGAAATTCTTATTTTGCCCTTCCTTCCCACACCGCTGGGAATACTTTCAAAAATCTCATCCATAAGCTCTTTGATCTTTGGCTTAATATCTTCTATCCTCAAAGAGGTTTTTAAAAGCCTTACGCCGCAGTTAATATCAAATCCAACACCACCTGGTGAAATTACTCCCTCCTCTGCATCAAAGGCAGCCACGCCGCCTATAGGAAAGCCATAACCGTAGTGAATATCTGGCATTGCTATGCTGTACCTCTGAATCCCTGGCAAACAGGATACATTGGCACACTGATCCAAAGCACCCTTCTCCACTCCCTCAATAATTCTACTATCTGCATATATTCTCCCAGGTACGAGCATACACTCTTTATAGTCTTTTGGAATCTCCCACACATAATCATTTATCTTTTTAAGCATTGCTACACCTCCTACACATCAACAACAAACTTCGCATACCAAAAGTCATTCTTCTTTATCTCCATGAGGTGGTAGGTCACAGCCTTTACCTCTGTCTCAATTTCATGCTCCTCTCTGGTTTTCTCACCCCTTGCTATAGCTTTGAGCTTAAAATTTTTGTCATCAATCTCCACTTCAAAGTCTGAGAAGAACATGCCATGAATATCCTTAAGAGCAAGAAGATAGGTAAGATAGTCCAGAAAAAGCTCTTCAAGAGAGCTGGAGCTCAACTCAAAGTCAATAGCCTCAAGAGGTCTAACCTTCTCAAGATTGACCATGATATTGAACATAGCTTTTGCTGAGTTCACAAATAGTTCCTCAAGAGTTTTGCCCCTCGCAACTATCCCAACGTCGGCAGTAACATCAAAATACTCAAAAGGCTCCATTATTATTAATTAATCTCTTACCCTAGTTAAGGTTTATGCTTTGAGTACCAAAACTTCAGAGTGGAGTGATAAAATGCGCTGGACTTTAATGCTTTTATTATTTACTCTGGTAATCACTCAGGGATGCACCTCAGGCAGTCAAAACAGCTTTCTCAGCAAGGCTGGCGAAGGTGAAAATCCCAATCTAGAAGAAATAGAGTTTGATTACTCTCCAGAAGCCTTTGAAGCTGCCCTTAAAAGCGGAAAACCAACCATTCTGGACTTCTCTACTGACTGGTGTATAAGCTGCCGATATATGGCTCCCATAATAAAGGAGGTGAAAATAGAGAGAGGAAAAGAAGTTAATATTCTTACTGTGAATGGTGACAAAGAACTGGAGCTTGTAAGAGAGTATGGCGTTCGAGGCTATCCCACCTTTATACTCTTCGACAGGGAGGGCAACTATAAGACTACTATAGTAGGAGCAATGTCAAAAAGAGACCTGAATAAGATTATTGATGAACTGGTGAATCAATGATCCTACTTTTAATTCTGCTTCTTTTAAATCCAGCCTCAAGCTGCAACTGGTGTCACAGCAATGCCACTCTGATGGAAGACTACCCTGAATTTATAGTCAGCAATGAGCAGGTCTGGAATGAGAGCAAAATGTACAGAGAAGGTTTAGGTGGACCTAACTGCGAAGACTGTCATCTGGGCAATTCCTCAAGTTTCAATAAAGAGGAGGCTCACAGAGGACTTCTAACTCTTACAATAGTTTCAAGAGAGAAGGCACTTGAAAGGCTCAACAGAAGCAGCTATCCTGAGATTAAAAATTACTCCAGTTATATAGCACTTAACCTGATAAAAGAGCCCGAAAAAGTAAAAACTGTACTCTATCACGATAGAAATAAAGATGATTATGCCTTCAATTTTACAGTGGCCAATGAAACCTGTGGAAAATGCCACTCCAAGCAGGTGGAAGATTACCTTACCTCCTACATGGCAAATACAGAGATGCAGAGCAAATATCCCAACTTCACCTTCCCCGCGCCTCACAACTGCGGCTACTGGCTTGTGAATTTTACATCAATAAAGGAAGAGCTTTCTGTGAATTACTCCCTCGAACAGGCTGAACTCAACAATAGAGTATGCCAGCAGTGCCACACCTCCTGTCTGGACTGCCACTACAGTGCCTTTGAAACTGAAAAAAAACACAGCTTCTCAAGAAGACCATCGCCATTAAGCTGCTACTTTGGTGGGGGCAGAGGTATATGCCACGTTGGAGCAGAAGATTACCGCCGCGGCTCAGGTTACTTCAGAGAAGCTGGTGGCTATCCCAGCCTTGAGGATGACGTACATGCCAAGGAGATGCTCTCCTGTTTAGAGTGTCACACCTATGACAACCACAATATAACCAGAGAGGCTACCTGTCAGGACTGCCACCTTCTTCAGGAGAAAGAAGTTTCTAAAAGCTCCCATTCAAAGCTTGAGTGCGAAAGCTGCCACGTAAGTGAAGCTGTGGGCTATCAGCTTACCTTCTGGGCTCCTGGAAACTACTACAACAAAGAAACACCTCTTGCCAAGCTCAACTCCTACGGCATTCTGGACAGGCTGCTCTTAATTAAAGATGAAGATGGAAAATGGATACCAACAAAGCCCATGCCTCATGCTGTGCTGAATATTAATAGAGATGTGGAGCCCTCCTCAAAAGTGGAGTTCAGGAAGATACCTGGAGTCAGAAATAAGTCAAGAGATGCCTACTATATAGTGGGCACCTTCAATATTGAAGGTATAAAAGCTCTCGCCTGGGTCCACATGGATAAAATCTCCCACGGCTTTGGCAGTGCAAGAAGCTGCGAGGACTGCCACTCTTCAGAGGAGCAAAGACTTACAGCCTACTGGCAGTACCCGGGAGAGCATACTGGTGAAGATACAGCCTTCTCTGGTATAACTGAAATTACTGCCAACTCCTCAGGAGTATACTTTAAAATCTACAACACAACTCCAGTAATGGGAGCTTCAGTTAATTTTGCTCCCTGGCTCCATGGACTCAGATGGGAGATTAAAGGTGACTTTTCACTGCCAGAAAAAAGCTCCCTGTGTATAGGGAAAAACTGCCTCAGGTGTCACGAAGACTACCACGCAACAGTTAAACCGAAATACAAAAAAGAAGCTTATTTAGTATATTTAATACTGCTTATTTTCTCAGGCATTATTTTTACCATGGTACTCAGCTATTACAGGAAAATAAATCAAAAACTTTAAGTCTGTTAAATACCATTCATCTAAGAGGGGTGATAACATGGAAGGCGGGAGCTCTGTCTCAAAGGGGATAATGGATAATTCAGTTTACCATTTATCATCACATGATGATTCAAAAATATTAAAATTCACAAAATCTATATGTCCTGAATGCCTCTCTACGGGAGAGGTCAATATTGTGGATGCAGTAGTTTACGAAAAGAAAAACAAAATTTTTATTAAAAAACATTGCAACCTCCACGGAAGCTTTAGGGAAGTTTACTGGGGGGATGCAGAGCTTTACCACAGAGCAGAGAGATTTGCCGATAGAGGGTTAAAGCTTCTTAATCCAAATATTGTAAATCCTGGAAAAAGCTGTCCCACCAAGTGCGGCCTCTGTGAGGAGCACGAGAGCCACACGGGCTTAGCCAATGTGGTGGTTACAAACAGGTGCAACCTGAGTTGCTGGTACTGCTTCTTCTATGCCAAAGATGGCAGCAAGATTTACGAGCCAGATATGGATGCCATAAGGAAGATGTTCAGAGTTCTAAGAGAGGAAAAGCCAGTGGCTACAGAGGCTGTGCAGATTACAGGAGGAGAACCCACTCTGAGGGAAGACCTGACCGATATAATAAAGGCTGCCCGAGAGGAGGGTTTTCTCCACATCCTTCTCAACACCAATGGAATAGAAATATCAAGAAACCCGGAGCTTGCCAGAAAGGTAAAAGAAGCTGCAAAAGGCGGGCACATTGTACTCTATATGAGCTTTGACGGGGTAACCAAAAAAACCAATCCAAAGAATTACTACGAAATTCCAGGAGTAATAAAAAATGCAAGAGAGGCTAATTTAAGTATAGTTCTTGTACCAACAGTTATAAAGGGTGTCAACGACCACGAGACTGGTGATATAATCAGATTTGCCCTGGCAAATAATGATGTCGTGAGAGGAGTTAACTTTCAGCCTGTTTCTCTTGTGGGAAAGATGCCCAGAGATGAGAGAGAGAAGAGGAGAATTACTATCCCCGAGGTGATAAAAAGAATAGAGGAGCAGACTAACGGAGCAGTTACAAGGGAGGACTTCTTCCCTGTTCCCAGCACTGCCAGGCTTACAAGCTTCATAGAAACTCTCTTCAACACCCACAAGTATCGTCTTTCAACCCACTTTGCCTGCGGCATGGCAACCTACATATTTAAAGATGGCAACAATATAATAGCTCTGCCAAGATTCTTCGATGTGGAAGGTTTTCTGGATTATCTTAAAGACCTGGAGGAGGAGATAAAGGACAGCAGACTAAGGCTTGCCGGAAGAGGAAGGGCGCTGCTGAAAGCTCTAAGGGGAATCTCAGATTTTATAGATGAGAAAGCCATGCCAAGAGGTCTTGACCTGAAAAAAATAATGCTCTCCGCTTTTCTCAAGGGGTCTTACCATGAGCTGGTGGATATCCACAAAGGGTCTCTCTTTATTGGGCTCATGCACTTTCAGGATGCATACAACTATGATATAGAAAGGGTGAAAAAATGCTCTGTGCACTATGCTCTGCCTGATGGGAGAGTTGTACCCTTCTGCGCCTTCAATGTGCTACCAGAGCATTACAGGGATAGAGTTCAGGAGCGATTCAGTATTTCTCAGGAGGAGTGGGAGAATATTACTGGCAGAAAGCTTGCTCTGGATAAATACAGAAGAAGTTTTACAGATGAGGAGCTTGAATCAATAGATAGCTTCTATGCAGAATCTTTGGGTAAAGTTAAATTTCATAATTCTGGTGGCGGTTAATATGATTGGACAGCAGGAGTTACTTGTAATATTCCTTATAATTCTTGTGCTCTTCGGCGGAAGCAAATTGCCTGAGCTGGCGAGAAGTCTTGGAAAGGCAAAAGTAGAGTTCAGAAAGGGAATGCAAGAGGAAGAAAAGAAAAAGGAAGAGTAGAAGAAGGAAGAGGAAGATGATAGGGAACAGTGAACTTATTATTATCTTCATTGTAACTCTTCTACTATTTGGTCCCGAAAAGGTTCCAGAACTGGCAAGAAGCCTTGGAAAAGCAGTAGCAGAGTTTAAAAAAGCCTCAAGAGAGGTTGAAAGAGAAGTAGTGGGAGAGATTAAAGAGGACTACCTGAGTCTCAAAGAGATGGACAAAAGTTTTGTGGAAGAGCTCAAAAGTAAAGAAGAATTATAGGTGCTTTTTCAGCTTGGCAATCAGAGCTGGTTTTGGAAGAGCACCAACAATTCTATCTACTATTTTTCCATTTTTGAATAGTACAAGAGTGGGTATGCTCATAGCCTGATACTGCATCGCTGACCTTGGATTCTCGTCCACATTTATCTTGGCTATAACCAGCTTTCCCTGTAGCTCTCTAGCAATTTCCTCCAGCACAGGTGCAATCATCTTGCAGGGAGCGCACCAGTCAGCATAGAAGTCAACAAGAAGCAGAGGGTACTTCTTTATGGTTTCTGCCAGAGTAGAGTCATTGACATAAACTGGAGAACTGGGATACTCTATTTTTGGCTGGGAGGCTTTTTTCAACATTTCCTCTAGCTTTTTCTTCTTTATAAGTTCAATTTCATCCATGCCACCACCTCACACCAGCTTATTTATAGTCTGAAGGAGCACCTGCTTTGGAGTGTAACCAACATAAACCTGAGCAAGCTGAGCATTGCTGTCAAAGAGCATCATTGTTGGTGTACCCCTTACGCCGTACTTTGAAGTTAAGGCAGGATACTTATCCACATCTATATAAATTACATTTAGTCTGCCAGAGTAGGTTCTCTCCAGCTCCTGAATCACAGGCTTCTCCAGCTTGCAGGGATTGCACCAGGTTGCATAGAACATTATAAGAGTGGGCTTGCCAGATTTCAGTGCCTGAGATAACTCAGCCTCTGCTCCTCCTGCTCCCTTGCTTCCCGTGCAGCCTGCTGATAAAACCACAAGTCCCAGCAGTATTAATATCGCCAGCTTTTTCATATGCTTCGCCTTCGATAATTATTTATAGATATTAGGTTTACAACATTTATAAAGTTATAAGTTGAAGTTTGATTAACATGTTCAACATATTTGAACAACCGTTCCACACCTCTGGAAGGGATTGATATGCTGGAAGCAAGGAGCCTTATCTGTGCAGGCGACCAGAGTATAGACTTTGTGATGCAGTGCCTGCTTGGTATTAGAGAACTTGAGACTGAGCTATATTTTGCTCTACTCGAGCAGCCCGGTACGCCCAATGAGCTAAGCGAGAGACTGGGAAAGAGCAGAAGTTTGATTCAGAGAGTTCTCCAGAATCTCGTGGGCTTTGGCTTGGCTTATAGAAAGCCTGTGAGAAGGGCAAGGGGAAGGGCCTATGAATATGCTGCTGTGCCCAAGGATGAGGCAAAAAAAATTATGCGGAAAGCACTCAACAAATGGACTGAAACAATTGATAAAGCTATTGAAGAGTGGTGACTTTCCAGCAACGCCAACATAAAAGCAAAAGCTTAGAAAGCTTTTTATCCTTCTTCAGAGTAGTGATATGCAATGGCATGGCAGAGTGACGAGAAGCTTCTGGAGATGAGAAAAAAGATAGACGAGATTGACAGCAGAATAGTATCTCTTCTGGAGGAAAGGCTAAAAATTGCCATGGAAGTCGGCAAGTACAAGAGGGAAAGAGGTATAAAGATTGAAGATACATCAAGGGAGAGGGAAGTTTTGAGAAGAGTTGAGAGCCTAGCAAAAGGTCTCAAGAAGGATTTCCTGGAAGATATATACAAGAGGATAATTCTTGAGAGTAAAAGAGCCCAGAGGCAGGGAAAAATAGCAATCCTCGGACCAAGAGGCACCTTTTCAGAAGAAGCTGCCTACAGGTTTATGCTCTCCCCAACTCTTGTTCTTGCCAAAGACATTGAGGAGATTTTCAGCTTTGTTACCAAGGGTGAGGTGGAGTTTGGAGTGGTGCCCATTGAGAATTCTCTCGAGGGCTCTGTCCATCTTGCCCAGGAGCTTTTGATTAAAGAGGATGTAAAGATTTACTCCGAGATAACCCTTGAGATAAACCACTGCCTTCTCGCTCTTGAAGGTACCACTCTGGGAGATATTGATGAGGTAATTTCCCATCCTCAGGCTCTGGCTCAATGCAAGCAGCTTATAAGGGATTTAGGAGCAAAAACCAGAAATGCCCCTTCAACGGCTGATGCTGCAAGAGAAATTAAGGAAAAGGGGCTGAAAAACTCAGCTGCCATAGCTCCTCTTGCCTCTGCAAGGCTCTACAATCTTAAAGTGCTCAAGGAGAATGTACAGGATGTGGAGGAGAACAAAACAAGATTTTTAATAATCTCCCAGAGAGACCACAGGCCAACAGGCGTAGATAAGACATCAATAATTCTCTCTCTTAAGGACAAGCCTGGAGCCCTTTATGAGGTGCTTAAAATCTTTGCTGATAGTAAAATTAACCTCACAAAAATTGAGTCGAGACCTTCCAGAAAAGCTCTTGGTGACTATGTTTTCTTCATAGACTTCGAGGGACATAGAGAGGAGGAAAAGGTTAAGGGGGCATTAGAAAATCTTAAATCAGCCACTTCCTTCATTAAAGTACTTGGCAGCTATCCAAGAGAAGAGCAGGATTCTTCTTAGAGTATAAACACAAATTTCTTGAAAAACATCTTTTATTGAAAAAATAGTAACTAAAAGAAATGTCAGCTATAGAGCTGACACTACTCCTCCATTCTTATAAGGAAATAGTTCTCTTTCTTTATATCTATCTCAGGATAACTCTGGAAGATTTCCTTAAGCTTTTCTGAGCTGAGCTTCTCAGCTGTCTGCTCAAGAACTTCCACCTGCTTGTAGTCGTGCTCCAGAAGAGTTTTGAGCAGAATGGCAACACCCCTGTAGAAATCCATTTCCACTATCTCACTTTTGTATTTCTGGATATCCCTCACATCACCTCTGAACTTCCCTGCAATTCCCTCCTTGAATTCCTGCATTGCTACGTCGTCGCAGAGCCAGGGAAGCCAGTGAATCATGTGCTTCTGGAGAAAATGCTTCTGCATAGCAAGAAGCTCAAGAGCTCTGTCTCTATTACCGCTCTTCCAGGCTGAAATCTCGTCATCTATGAGCCTGAACATAAACTCTATTTCAAGCTTGGCCTCATCTGGAGGAAGATTCCCCTTGGCCTTAGAAACCACATACCCTGCCTTTTTGTAGAGGCCTTTAACCTCAGCCGTCAGGTCGCCCATTATCTGCTTTTCACTTCTGTATACACTCTCATAGCAGGATATATAGGGCAGAAGATCGTCATCGAAGATAGTAAATCTTTCAGTTTCAAGATCCCTGTGAAACTTCTCAGGCTTTGTCTCTGCAAAAACCTGATTGATACCAGTAAGCAGCCCTGCCGCCTTGTCCACATTGTCATCCTCAAAGAGCTTGTCAAAAACTGATAGAACTTTTCTTAAATATTCTCCCTTCTGAACCTCCAGAGAAAGCTCCGGTGTGGGCTCTGTGAAGGCTCTGAACATCTGGAAATAGGCAGCCCTTCTTAAGGCCTGAATCTCAGCGTAGGCATCCTCATCCTGGGGAAAGAGAGGCTCGTGGTCTATATTGGGCTTCTTGTCCACAATATACTTTACCCAGTGCTCTCTATCCTTAATATTCATTGAATTTATCCAGAAGAGATACTTATACTTTTTAAGAAAATTCTTCCAGTCCTTGGCGAGTTCTGGATCATAATACCATTTTATATAATCATTTTCCTCAAATATATCCCTGGGTTTAGCTGCCATATTAACACCTCTTATTTAATAAAGTAAGTACAAACTTAAATAAAATTGGAAATGGGGAAAAATAGAGATTAAAAAGAAGTTACTCCTTCTTCAGGGCTGGCACTGGAAAGTCATCAGAAGGCATGGCATAAAAAACAGAACCTATTCTGAAAATCCTTCTCTTGTCCATTAAGTCTGAAATAAAGCCCTTTAAGTCCCTGTAATAACCAAATTTCATTGCCTCTGTGGAACACTTGGTAGAGCAGGCACTCCACATACCTTCATAGACAACCTCTTCAATTTCTTCCTTCCTCTCAGCCAGCTTTCTTCCCACAAGTACCTCGCCATCTTCACTCACAAGTCTGCCCTTATCATCCCTCTTTACATTGCCTATCTCATCGTAAGCCACAGCTCTTACACCGAGAGTATCATAGGAATACCTGTATATCTTTTTAAGGTCCTCTTTTGTATACCTTCTCTTGTAATCAACTCTGTGCATACAGAAGTCGCACTTTATAACCTTGCCTGTTCTTGAATCGTACTGAGGTGCACCATAGGGACAGGCCTGCATGCAGCGCTTGCAGCCTATGCAGGCTTCACTATCAACGAAAACTATTCCATCCTTTGTGCGCTTCTGCATTGCTCCTGTGGGGCAGGCTTCTACACAGGCAGCGGGTGAGCAGTGATAGCAAAGCATGGGCATATAAAGAGTCTTAACTCTTCCATTAACCTTTTTAGGACCTACCTGAATAACTCTTATCTGCCTTGGACCCATTCCAAGGTCATGCTCCATCTTACAGGAGGTCTCGCAGGAGAAGCAGCCTATACAGCGCTTCAGGTCAATAAACATAACAATTGTGTTATCACTGGGCTCCCTCTGATCAACTTCCTGCATTCCATAACCTTCAAAAACCTCTACATTCATCTACTACTCCTCCTTCTTTGGGGGTACCCTGTCCATTGGAATGCCCAATCTATCATAGTCTCTATAAACGGCACTGGCGGGTGAAACAAGTAAATTATTAACATCCTTATCAAAAAAGACCGAGCCAACTTCAAGGGCTCTTATTTCTCTAACTTTTGTTAGTCCAAACTTCCATGTGTTAGAAGGTGCAGTGATAAGCTTTTTTAAATCATCGGGCAGGGGCTCCTTAAGCA
>CAZCRG010000043.1:0-13593 GCA_964501105.1 Candidatus Hydrothermarchaeota archaeon
ATATATTAAATCACAGGGCAATTGTTTTTAAAGTTAATAAATAATATAATTTGGATGAAGAATTCTTATAAGTTAGTTGTGATATCAGGAATTCCAGTAGAGCTACATATATCATTTTTACTATTATTGGCCTTTGTGGTTATTACAGGACTTTATTTTGGGAGTTTAGGTACGATTGTATATATAATTATGATTTTTTCTCTTGTGCTTTTACATGAACTGTCCCACTCACTGGTTGCCAGACATTATGGAGTAAAAATATCCAGAATAATACTACTGCCAATAGGAGGAGTAGCTTCCATGGGTGAAATGCCCAAGGAACCAAAAAAGGAATTTTTTATAGCAATCGCAGGACCTCTCCTAAATTTTATTCTTGCATTTATTGGTGTTCTAATTGTTATAGTGATGGGGCTGGAAAATAGAATATTCCCCTTTTTTGAATTTAATATTTCAGACCCTTCGGATATAATTGTCCTGTTTTTCAAGGTTAATTTAATTCTTGGAGTCTTTAATTTATTTGTACCAGCTCTACCAATGGACGGCGGAAGAGTCTTCAGGTCTATACTATCTTTGAAATTTAGCTTCAGGCGTGCTACGATAATATCAACAGAGCTTGCAAAGCTTATTGCTATATTTATGGCTATTTCAGGCCTGTTTATTCCCAATATCTGGTTTATAATTATAGCTTTTTTTATTTACATTGGGGCAACTCAGGAAGGGGAGTTCACCACCCTCTCCTTTCTCCTATCTGATGTTAAGGTTAAGGATATAATGAGCAGAGGGTACATCACTGTTCCACCCAATATAACTCTGGCTGAGTTTTTTGAGATAGTATTCAGGCACAGGCATCTGGGCTATCCTGTGGTGGAGAATGATAAAATTGTTGGTGTAATCTCCTTCTCAGACCTGGCAAAGGTGCCCAGGGATAAGTGGGGAGAGGTAATGGTTAAAGATGTTATGAGCAGTAAAGTAATAACAATAGATGCAGAGGAGGAGGCCATTAAATCCCTCATGGAGATGAGCAGGCACAATATAGGAAGGCTGATTGTGGTTGAAGGCAGAGAGGCTGTTGGAATTATTTCAAAAACAGACCTTATAAGAGCAATAGAGCTGAAGAGGTTGCTGGAATGAAGCCCTATGTGATAATGAATGCCGGAATTACCCTGGACGGAAAGATAGCCACTGTTGCCAGAGATGTGAAGATCTCTGGAGAGGAAGATCTGAAGAGAGTGCATGAGATAAGGAAGAGAGTGGATGCCATAATGGTGGGCATAGGCACAGTGCTTGATGATGATCCAAGGCTAACAGTGCACAAGATTAAGAGCGATAGAAATCCTCTAAGAGTTGTGGCTGACAGCAGGCTCAGGGTACCCATGGAGGCAAGAATTCTTAATCAGGATGCCAGGACTGTGATTTTTACTTCGGAGCTTGCCCCTGAAGACAAGGCTGAGAAGATCAGAAGTTTAGGGCATGAGGTTATTGTGGCAGGAAAGGAGAGGGTTGATTTAAAAAAGGCAATGAAAATTCTTTATGAGAAAGGAGTGAAGAGCCTTCTTCTTGAGGGTGGAGGCAATCTCAACTTTTCAATGCTCAGGGACAATCTTGTGGATGAGGTGAGTGTTGCCATTGCTCCTGTGCTCGTGGGAGGTACTAATGCTGTTTCTCTTGTTGAGGGAGAGGGTTTTGAAAAGATAGAAGAGGGAGTTAAGCTCAAGCTCAAGCGCTTCTATCCTCTGGGAAAAGACTTTATTCTGGAGTATGAGGTAGTTAAATGATTCATATTATTGGCACTGCTCACATCTCGAAGGAGAGTGTGGAGGAGGTAAAGGAAAAAATCCAGGAGATTAAGCCAGAGGTTGTGGCAGTTGAGCTGGATGATGCCAGACTCAAGGGGCTTATGAATCAGAGGGAGATTCCTGTTGTGGAGCTGATAAAGGATAAAAATGCTTTTCTTGTCATGTTCAATGTTCTTTTGAGCTTTATTCAGCGTAGAATGGGTGAAGAGGTGGGAGTTAACCCGGGGGCAGAGATGCTGGCTGCTCTGGAGACTGCAAGAAAGCTTGAGATACCCTATGCCTTAATAGACAGAGATATCAGGATAACCTTTGGACGCCTCCTTGCTAAGATGGGATTTTTTGAGAAGCTCAGACTGATTAAAGAGATATTGCTCTCTTTCATGATTGGGGGTGAGGAGCTAAAAGAGGAGGTGGAGGAGGTCAAGAAGGAGGAGAATCTTGCTTCTATTCTTGAGGAGCTTGAGAAGCTCTCGCCAGCAGTGCACAGGGTGGTGGTAAAGGAGAGAGATGCCTATATGGCTCATAAAATTCTTGAGCTGGAGAAGCTCTACGGCAATGTTGTTGCTGTTGTGGGAGCAGGGCATAAGAAGGGTATAGAGTACTTTATCAAGCATCCTGAAGAGCTTCCAGATATGAAGACTCTAATGGAGGTGCAAAAGAAGAAGTTCTCCTTTGCCAAGGTTTTAAAGTTCTTTATTCCAGCAGCAATAATTCTTATATTCCTCTTTGCTTTCCTCAAAGGTGTGCCCATTGAGGGTAGTATTTACCTGTGGCTTATAAACCACATGGTGCCAACCTTTGTGGCAGTGCTCCTTGCAAGAGGTAGTATTTACTCTGCTTTTGTTGGAATGGCAGCCTCGCCTTTAACCTCTCTAAATCCAATGCTGGCTGCAGGCTGGTTTGCTGGTTACACTGAGGCAAAGGTGAGGAAGGTTACTGTAGGTGATGTTGGAGAGATGTTCAAAATTACAAGTTTTAGGGACCTCTACAGAAATAAGGCCTTCAGGGTCCTTCTGGTGACAGCTTTTGCAAATCTGGGCTCTATGGTTGGAACTTTTATATCCTTTCCAACGATAATATTGCCTCTTTACAAAAGTATAAGCTCTTCTTCAGGTTGGATATTTGTGAGGCTGTGGTTATGAAGTTAGGAACTTTTGTTAAATTTTATCTCATCACTTCTGGATTGCTATTCCTAGTCTTTTCTATCTCCAGCCTCTCCACAATAAAAATGGTTCTGATATTTCTTGCCTATACCTTTATTTCGCCCTATGCCTTCAAGCTTTTCCTTGAGTACAGAGGTGTTGCCAAAGGCGATACTGTGCTTGTAACTCTTGAAAAGGAGAGCAACTTTGGTTTTTCTATTGAGAAGCTCCCAGGCAGGGCTCTGACCTCAGGAAAAGTGGGTGAAGTGATAGAAGTTGAATTTCTGGGGAAGAAGGCAAGTGCTGAGGTTGTGAGTGGAGGAGGTTTTATCTTTCCACCTGAGGTGAAAATTCTGTTCTATCAGGAGTCTCCAATAAGGGAGGTGTGACATGAAATTTACTGAGAGGGAGATAAAGGATATTCTGATCTCAACTCTTGTAATAGGCTTCTCCTTTGCCTGGGTAAGCAGAGATAACCCTGCCTTTTTTAGGTTCAGCTTTTCTGAGGTTTTTTTAATAATGCTCTTTTCAGTAGGCTCAGCTTTTATTCTTCATGAGCTTGCCCATAAGCTCTCTGCTCAAGCTTTTGGATGTTATGCCGAGTACAGGATGTGGGAGACAGGTCTAATTATTGCCTTTTTCCTTGCCGTTTCTCCCCTGAGGATGGTCTTTGCAGCACCTGGTGCTGTTTATATTTCTCCAGGCTACTTTGGACTGACGAGAAAGCAGGATTTAATTATCTCCTCCTCAGGCATAGTTACAAATCTTGCCCTTGCAATTATCTTCTCTGCTATATCGAAGTTTGTCTCACCAGGTCTTATGTCTCTTGCTTTTTCAATGGCAGCCATGGTAAATTCCTGGATTGCTCTCTTCAATTTAATTCCGATACCACCTCTTGACGGCTCAAAGGTAATAAAGTGGAATTTTGCTGCCTGGATTACCCTTGTAGTGGCTGCCCTTCTGCTCTGGAGCGGGCTGTAGTTTTTATCCTGAAAATATTTTGCAGGAAAACAACAATCAAAGCACTATTAACTATTTTCTCTATACTGCCCTGTGCCAAGAGAGGTGGTGGTGTTGGAGTAATGAGGTAAAAGCTACAATTCTTCAATTTTATCTTCCAGGTTTTTACTTATATAGAAACCTTTCTTCTTTAGTTTGCCGATAACTGGTTTAATGTCTTTGATAATTCCATTTTTACTGGCGAGAAGCAAAATACCGAGAGTTCCTATAACTCTTAAATTAAATCTCTTGGCAATTTTTCTTGCATCCCTGTCATCCAGAATTATTAAATCTGCATTGTTCTCTATAGCAAGCACAATACTTTCAGTCTCACCATCATCGATATACTCTTTCAAAAACTTTATAAGCTTTTTATCAGAGATGTTCACAGTTTTAATAAAAATAGCTCTTCTTATCTCTTCGAATCCTTCTTTCCCTGGGTGATATATTTCACCATAGACGGCTTTCGGGATTAAAATTTCACCAAAAAGCTCTTTTAGAATTTCAAGTTTCCCTATCTTTGCAAGGGAGATTATGCATGTGGAGTCTGAAACTACCTTCATAGCTCTTCTGCAACTCTTAAATCTTCCTCAAGCTCTTTCTCACCATAGGCAAGAGGTATCCCCTCTTTCCGCAAGAGCTCCAGAAAATCCCACTTAGACAGTCCTGAAATTCTCCTTGCCTGACCAAGGGACACCAGGCCTTTCTCATACAGTCTCAGAGCAAGCTCCTGCCTTATTCTTTTTTCAAACTCCTTTTCTGGTATCTTTATATCTTCAGGAATATCGATAGTTATTGTTCTTGGCATACCCTTTAGGTATTTTTTAACGTCATTCCTCAGTTACAGAACAAATCTAATCTTCAAAACTGCTCCAGCATTGTTCTTTCTGCTGATATAGGCACCCCTACTCGTAGCATTATAGTGAAGAGGAAGGAGATGGGCTGGCGGGAATGAAAACCTCTCTTCTCTTTTTCCTGCCTTTGAGATGTATTCAATTGTAATAAGACTCTTCCATATGAGTTTACCTCTATTACTACATCCCCGGGTTATCCACTCTCGATAATATCCTTTAAGAGCTTTTTTATTCTCTCTATAAACCCCTCAGCATCATCAATAGCCACTTCTGCTTCCTCTTTACTTGCGGTGAAGTATACATCATAGTCAGCCTTTTCCCTGAGTTTCATGCTCCTTGCATAGGCTTTAAGGTAGGTTTCCTCAAGGAAATCTTTATTTACAAACTCCAGCCCGAGCATTGCAAGCACTCCTCTGTGCTTTTTTGCCTGAATATCTCTGATGGATAGCAGTGATTTTGCCGCATAGTACTGGGCATAGTAGGCTTCGCTGATTGAACGGCTGTATTTTCCAGCGTTAAATAGGATTTGTGCAGAAGATAAACACTCTTCTGCTTTTTCAATATACTTCTCCCATTCAGGCATAGACTATACCTTCCCTCTCCACATTCTTAATAAAACTTGCACCTTCCTTCTTTAAAAGTTCAAATTTCTCCGGAGTAATATCATGGGGAGATATTACAACACCATATTTCAGCAGAATTGGAATTGATTCATCAACAAGCTCTTTAAGGCTTACATCTCCAACTACAAGTACATCTATATCGCTATCTTCAAAGTATTCTCCTCTTGCATAAGAGCCGAAAACAATAATTTTTTCTATTCTTGTTGAGAATTTACGATTAATTCTTGAAATATATTCCATAAGAGCTTTTCTAACATCGCTGGTGTGCATTCAATCACCCTGCTAACAATAGGGTTGAGATTATCCTTTGAATATATTACTGAAGCCCAGTTTTTTAAATCTTCATCTCTCAAGTAAGTTCTTCATAGAGCTTATAAGTTCTATAACTTCTAGCTTGTAAAACTGACACACAGAGAGTGCATCCCCGAGGATATGCTTTGAAATAAATACACTAAACAGTTTCAAACCCCTGACTCTTCAAATACTTTTCAATCTCAGCCTCAATTCCTCTACAACTCCTGTTTCTCCTGCTCCACGTCTGCTAAAACCACTCACAGCCTCTTCCACCTATCCACAAAAAGACTAACCACAATTAGTACTAATTCCAATTAGTATTTAAATCAATATAAACTTTATAAGCTCTTTTCAGGGTATTCCATACAACCTTTATGGCTGTAAACCTTTATATACAATTACACAAATATGTAATAATATGATTAATCTGACAGAAAAGCAGATTATGGTTCTCAGGGCTTATCTTGAGAACCCTCATCTGAAGCAGGAGAAACTTGCACAGCTCTGCAATATCACCCAGCCCGAGTTTTCCAGACTTCTTTCAAGAGCCAAGAGGAATATTGAGAAATCTATAAATACTGTTAACTTCATTAAAGAGTTAGGTTATCCTCTGAAAGGAGAGTCACCCAAAATGGAGGAGTATATAGAAAAACTCAAGGATGTAATATACCTGAACACCCAGGGTGGAGATCTCTCTATTTCAGAAGAGCACATAGTTAGAACTATGGAGAAGATTTACGGCTTGAGTGAAGATGAAACAAGGAGATGCCTCGGAGAGCTGAAGGAGAAGGGATTTATAGTTGAAACTGAGGAAGGAATGATTTCTCTGAACTAATCCTTCTCCTGAGACTCGTAGACAAGAGTGCGCATCTCCTCTATTTCTTTATTGGTGGCTATACTCTCGGGACAGGCAACCTTACAGGCACCGCAGGTGGTGCATAGGTATAAGCCTTCCTCAACAGCTATGGTTAATCTGCTCAGCTTATCTCTCACGTCGTGGTGGAATCTTGCAAGAATTCTGAAAAGAAGAGGCCCGGCGAACTCCTTTGTATTGGTAACAACAGGGCAGACACTCATACAGGAGTAGCACTCAATACAGTCCTTGAGCTTTGAAATCCTCTTTAAATCTCTCAGCATTATAGGTTCAAGACCCTCTACCTCTCTTGTCCCCCTGTGGATAAAGGGTCTGAGTGCTCTTATTCTGGGGTAGCTCATCTGAGTTGCAACCACTAGGTCCTTAATTACAGAGAAGTTTCTGAGGGGCTCGAGAAGCATTCCGTCCTCCACATCAGTCCTGCAGGCAAGCACTGGCTTCTTATTGGCTCTTATGGCACAGGAGCCGCACTGTCCGGCTCTGCAGGAGCTTCTAAAGGCTATATTGGCACCGTACTCTGAGTTAATATAATTCAGAGCATCAATAATCTTCATGTGCTCCTCGTATTCCCTAATCTCATACTCCTCATAATGAGGCTCATTATCTTCTTGGGGATTATAACGAAAAACTGTAATCTTCATATTCATCATGGTTTCATTTTTGTTATTACAGGGGGCTCAGTCCTGATATCAATGCCACCATTAACTTTAGAAAGGATTATATTTTTGAGCCACCTTTTATCTTCTTTGGGGTAATCTCTTCTGAAGTGGGCTCCTCTGCTCTCCTTTCTCAGAAGGGCTGCCCTTGTAATTATCTCTGCAACAAGAAGCATATTCTCAAGGTCAACTGCAGCAAGAAGCTCCAGATTGTACCTCAAACCTTTCTCCACTTTTATTGAACTTACCTCCTGCCTGATTTTCTCTATCTCAGTGAGAGCCTCCTTTAAGCTCTCCTCTGTCCTGATTATTCCAACCTTCTGCCACATGGTATCCTGGAGCCTTGCCTTGAGCTCATAGGGCAGTATGCCTTCGCCCTCTTCAAATCTGTAAATTCTGTCATGCTCCCTATCCAGAGCTTCATAGTTGATATCGCCATAGCTATGCTTTTTGGCTTCTCTGGCGGCATACTCTCCAGCTATAGCTCCAAAGACCTGAGTCTCAGCCAGACTATTTCCACCCAGCCTGTTGGCACCATGCACTCCGCCGCTTGCTTCACCGCAGGCAAAGAGGTTGCTTATGCTGCTTCTGCACTCCTCATTTATTCTTATTCCACCCATAAAGTGGTGAGCAGTTGGCGAGACCTCCATGGGCTGTCTTCTTATGTCTATACCAACATCCAGGAATTGTTTAAGCATTGTGCCCAGCTTCTGCTCTATAGTTTCGTCAGGCAAATGGGAGATGTCCAGATAAACACCACCGTGCTTTGAGGCTCTTCCCTCCTGAATTTCCCTGAAAATTGACCTTGTCACAACATCTCTTGTGGAGAGTTCCATCTTTTCAGCATCATAGCGAGCCATAAATCTCTCGCCCAGAGAGTTGTAGAGTTTTCCTCCTTCGCCTCTCACAGCCTCAGTAACCAGAAGTCCCCTTGAGGAAAGTGGAAACACCATGCCAGTAGGATGAAACTGAACCATTTCCATATCCACAAGCTCGGCGCCAGCCCTGAAGGCCAGAGCATAGCCGTCGCCTGTCTTCTGGAAGGGATTGGTGGTTATGGAATAGAGTCTTCCAGCACCTCCTGTGGCGATAACAAAGGCTTTGGCTCTGAAGAGAAGAAAACGGCCATGAATCAGGTCAAGACCTGTAGCTGCTACCACCTTTCCTTCATAGGTTAGCAGGTTTGTTATGGCAACTTCCTCAAGAATATCAACATTGAGCCTTGTGACTTCCTCTTTGAGGGCAAACATCATCTCGTGACCAGTTCTATCGCCCTTGTGCACAGTTCTTCTGAATCTCTGCCCGCCGAAGTATCGCTGGGCCAGCTTGTCAGGTGCTATCCTGTCAAAGGCTCCTCCGAAGCGCTCCAGGTCTATTATTCTCTTCTTTGCCTGAGTCACAAGAATCTCAACAAGTCTCTGATTGTTGAGGTATCTACCCCCTATTACAGTATCTTCAAAGTGGTACTGCTCGTTGTCCTCTTTATCGAGAAATCCAAAGGCTGCATTGTAGCCGCCTTCTGCCATAACAGTGCATCCACTTCTGCCAAAGAGCCCCTTGACAACAACAAGAACATCTACATTGTGCTTCTTTGCCTCTATGGCTGCCCTTGCCCCTGCTCCACCTCCTCCAATGACAAGTACGTCAGTCTGATAAACATCGTCTACCTTTTCCATTTCTTTACCTCTGGAACTAAAATTTCCTGTGAGTTAATAAGGAGTTGTGTGAGAAAAAGCGGTCGCGACGGGATTTGAACCCGCGACCCCCGGCTTAGAAGGCCGGTGCCCTATCCATGCTAGGCTACGCGACCACGTTACGTTATTTTTTGGAATAATATTGTTAATAAAGATTATTGCACCTGCATATATTGTGCCCTGGAAACCATGTCTGAGAAAGTTGTGAACCGACTATCCTTATTTCCACCTCTACCAGCACTCAATAACACTCTGGGAGAAGTAAAATACAGTCTCTCTAACAATACCATAGCCTTCAGCTTTAGCTGCTCTGCAGACAGTCACCATCTCCAGCTTGAGCCTAGCCACTTCAACCTCCTGCTCTTCAACCTCTCCCCTTGAATATATTCCAACTCTACGCAGGGCGAACTCCTTGGCAACCACCCTTGCCATAACCCCCTCTATCCCGGGCATGAGGTCATCTCTGCTGTGCCTTGTAATAAAGATTAAATCACCAGGCTTGACTCTTGCTGCTGAGGCGAGATTGTGGGAGCTTCTAAGCTCTACTGTTCGAACTCCATTCTCAATCAGGTCATCAATCACCTGCTTTGAAATCCCTGTTAGGCCAAAGACCTGCATAACCATCACCTTAATAGAACATGGGAAGCTCCTTAACTTCCTTCTGCTTCATCTGCCTAGTCTGTCTTGCCAGTTCTTCCATCTTGGCTTCAATATTCTCTGCCTCTTCTATAAGGGGGGAGACATCAATATCAAACTCAAGAATTTTGCTCAGCACCTTTAGAAGCTCAGCACTGGCTCTCGGGTCAGGGTTCATTCCCTTTGTCTCAGCCAGTAAACTGAAGGCTGGGATCTTTGCAGTGGCGCAGTCGAGCAGAATCTGCCCTGAAACGCCTCCTATTGCTCCTTCTCTGAGAATCTCAACGCCATTATTTTTCAGAAGCTCAATCATTTCAGAGGTGTTGGCTGCTCCATAAACCCTGGCGCTGGCGAAGGGCATGGCAACACCAGCAAGGCTTATCACCTTGTCGGCACCCCTCTCTGAACACCAGCCAACAATGGCCCTGCTCAGTTCATGTACAATCTGGGGGCTAATAGGCACATCGCTGTGAAAGAGAAGGATATTTCTGTAGCTGTAAATTCTTATAGGCGGGTAAACCAGCCCCTCTTTTAAAAGAGCCACGGGAGGTAGAAGCTTTGACTCAAAGTAGCCTACATAGTGCATCTCAAGTTTGTCAATAATAAAATTTGAGGCAATCCCACCAACAAGCCCAACTCCAGGAAAAGCCTCCACCACAACTGGCTTCTCATCTATTTCATCAGTTAATATAATACTGAAACTCTCCTCCATGATATTATCTTGTCACCATATTATAAATAACTCACGCCAAAATTCAAATGTTAAATTTTTGAAATTGGAGCATGAGTGATGAGGAGATTAAAAAAATTCTCAGGGAAAGCAGGACTATAGCGGTTGTGGGTTGCTCAACAAATCCAGCTAAAGATGCCCACAAGGTGCCCCTCTATATGAAAATGCAGGGCTATAGAGTTATACCAGTTAATCCCTTTGCAGAGGAGATTCTGGGAGAGAAAGCCTATCCCAAGCTTGAGGACATACCTGATGAGGTTGACATAGTGAATGTCTTCAGGCCCAGTGAAGAAGCTTTGCCTATAGCTGAGGCAGCCATAGCAAAGAAAGCAAAGGTGCTGTGGCTTCAGCTTGGGATTGTGAATCAGGAGGCGGCAGAGAAGGCAGAGAGGGCTGGTCTCAAGGTTATTATGAACCGCTGTATAAAGCAGGAGCATGAGAGGCTTATAGGCTCAGAGTAGTTCCAAAAAGATTAGTCTCGGGAAGGGTCTTCCATCAAGGTTGTTTCAGAGGAATAGTCATGGCAAAACTTGAGCTTCATACCCTCAAAGCAGGAGAGAGATACTTTCTTCTGGGCAACCATGCAATAGCAAGGGGTGCTCTTGAAGCAGGTATTGGCCTTGCTTCAGCCTACCCGGGTACTCCCTCCAGTGAAATTCTCGAAGCTTTAGCTCCTGCAGCTAAAGAGCTGGACTTTTATGCAGAGTGGAGTGTAAATGAGAAAGTTGCCCTTGAGGTGGCTATAGGGGCAAGCTACTCAGGTTTGAGAAGTCTGGCTGCAATGAAGCATGTTGGCGTAAATGTTGCTCTTGATGCTCTGGCCACTCTTTCCTATACAGGCGTCGTGGGCGGTCTAGTTCTTGTGAGTGCCGATGACCCCGGTGCCCACTCCTCTCAGAATGAGCAGGACAACAGAATTCTTGCTAAATTTACAAAAATATTCTGCCTTGAGCCCTACGATGCCCAGTCTGCTAAAGATTACACCATAAAAGCCTTTGAAATTTCTGAGAAATTCTCAATACCTGTTATGCTGAGAACCACCACAAGGGTAAATCATGCCAAGGGTGATGTGAAGGTTGGAAACCTACCGGAGAGCAGAAGAAAGGCTGAGTTTAAAAAGAACTTCTCCCGCTATGTCTGCGTACCTGCCAATGCAAGGCTACTCCACAAAGCATTAAATGAGAAGCTGGAAGAGATGGAGAGCTATGCCAGCAAAAGCGAGCTCAATAATATGCAGATTAATGGCAGCTATGGCATAATAACCTCAGGGGTATCAAGAAATTATGTTGGAGAAGCCCTTAAGTCTCTTGATGCTGAAGTTTCAGTTCTTGAGCTTGGAATAACAAACCCCTTCCCGAGGCAGCTTGTGGAAGAATTTTTGTCCCATGTTGATAGAGTTCTTGTGGTTGAGGAGCTGGAGCCCTTTCTGGAAGAGCAGGTAAGAGCATTAGCAGATAATGTTGAGGTGCTCGGCAAGGAACTCTTACCCAGAGAGGGTGAGTTTAATGTGGGAATTGTGAGAAAGGCAGTGGCAGATTTTCTTGGCCTTGAGGTTGAAAAAATAAGCAGAGTACCTGAGCTTCCCCTTGTTCCAAGACCTCCAGTTCTCTGCCCCGGCTGTGGCCACAGAGCACTATTCTATGCTCTCAAAAAGATTACAAAGAAGAAAATTTACTCAGGCGACATAGGCTGCTATACACTGGGAGCACTGAACCCTCTGAAAACTATGGACACCTGTCTCTGTATGGGCTCCAGCCTGGGCATAGCTCAGGGCTTTTACCATGCGGGAGTTGAGGAGGATGTTGTTGCTCTCATTGGGGACTCAACTTTTCTTCATGCAGGCTTACCATCTCTTTTAAATGCAGTTTACAACAGGGCCAATATACTCTTAATAATATTGGACAACAGAACCACTGCCATGACTGGACACCAGCCTCACCCGGGGGTGGGAGTTACTGCCATGGGTGAGGAGACAGAGGCAGTGGATTTTGAAGAGCTTGTCAGAGCCATGAAGGTTGATTTTGTGGCCAAGGTAAAGCCAAGTGAGCTTGAGAAGAGTCTTGAAGTGATTAGGAAAGCTCTGGATATGGAGGGCGTGAGGGTTGTAATAGCTGAAGAACCCTGCGCTCTTATGGGAAGAAAACTCGGCCTCTGGAAAACTCCGCCTCAGGTTGATAGGGAAAAGTGCGAAGGCTACCTGTGCAGAGGCTGCAGAGCCTGTCTGAAGATTGGCTGCCCGGCTGTGGGCTGGGAGCAGGGAAAAGCCAGGATAATTCAGGAGCTCTGCACCGGCTGCGACCTCTGTATTGAGGTCTGCCCCAATGATGCAATAGGGAGGGAGGAGAATGATTAAGAATATTCTTATAGCAGGAGTTGGTGGTCAGGGAATACTGCTCATTAGCAATATTCTCGGTAAGGCAGCTATATCTCAGGGGCTCAACGTTAGAGGAAGTGAGACTCACGGCATGGCTCAGCGTGGTGGAAGTGTAGTCTCGCATGTTCGTATAGGTGAGGCAAATTCACCCTTAATTCCTGAGGGTGAGGCAGATTATTTTGTCGCCCTGGAGCCCTTTGAGGCTCTGCGTTACCTCAACTATCTGGGCAGCAACTGCACAGCTTTAGTCTCCACCTTCAGAATAGTGCCCTCAATAGTTCAGTCGAGTATTGGTAGATATCCGCCTCTTGAGGAAATTCTCGGGAATCTTGAAGATCATGCAGAGGTTATTCCCATTGACACCATCAGCCTGGCAAAGAAGGCAGGCAGCCCCTTAACTGCCAATGTGGTTATGCTGGGTGCCCTTTCCACTTTAAGGGACTTTCCTTTGAAAGAAGAGGTGCTCAAAGAGGCTCTTCTCAGCCTTGTTCCCCCCAGAACCAGAGATATGAATCTTAAGGCTTTTGAGCTTGGAAAAGAGGCTGTTGAGAGGCACAGGGATTAATGATTTGTGGTATATTCAGGAGTTGTTAGGGCATAAGAGTTCAAAAACGAAAGAAATTTATAAGCTTGTGCCAAGAATGATTTGAGTAAAATAAGGAGTCCTCTGGATTTAATGTCGGGAGGTGATGAGATAGGATGAGAGGAAGGTTCGTATATAACACAAAAATTGAATATAATGCGGAAAAGAGGATGAACAATATTAATAATGCTACGGGCAACTCTGCGGAAACCTTCGGTTTCCTTGCCTCGCCTTTGGCTCGGTCATATAACAGGCAGGTATCTGGCTTCGGCACTTCGTGCCTCCGCCCAAATCCTTCACTATCGTTCAGGACTTCAGATACCCGCTCAACGTTATCT
>CAZCRG010000044.1:0-13265 GCA_964501105.1 Candidatus Hydrothermarchaeota archaeon
GTTCTCTCCAGTCCCTGAAAGATATATGGAGGTGTAGAAAGGGGTTCAATAGAAGGTATCTATTTAAACCCCCTTCTGAAAGGTTGGAGGTGAAAAATGCCGGGAAAGTTTTTTCCACCTACTTCTTTAATAAACAGTTATCAATAGTAAACATTGTTGTTCATCTTCTATAATAAACGTAAACTTTTATGTTTAACAAAAAATATAAAAGTTCAATACTAAAGTAAGTTATGGTGTCAAAATGGTAAGACTTCAGAAAACAACAAAAGGAGAATACTTTATTATCCTACCGAGAGAAATGCTGAGAATTGCTGGCTGGAAGGAGGGTGACGAAATAGAAGTTAGACTTGGAAGTGATGTATCTCCAAGAAGTAAAGACCTTGTCCTATTAAAAAAATAAATAGAAAAACTTTATTAAATCAGCAGCCATAGAATATAAAAGAATGAAATACTCAAAACTGGCTGAGGTATATAAAAAATTAGAGTCCACTTCCAGCAAACTTGAAAAAACAGAAATTATATCTCAGCTTCTAAGAGAAACTCCCGATGAATTGATTGAAATTGTACCACTACTTTTAACAGGGCAAATTTTCCCTGAATGGAGTGAGCTGGAGCTGGGTATTGGTCCCAGCCTTCTCTACGATACTATAAGCTTTGTGGCTGGCATAAAGCCAGCAGATGTAAAAAATTTATTTGCCAAAGAGGGTGACCTTGGAAAAGTCACAGAAAAGATAATTGAGAAAAAGGTACAGCTAATTCTCTTCAGAAAAGAGCTTACTGTGGAGCAAGTTTACAGCACCTTTGAAAAGATAGCCAAAACCTCTGGCACAGGGTCACAGAACAAAAAAGTGAGATACCTTGCCGACCTCCTAAGCAGTGCCACACCCAAGGAAGCAAAATATATTGTGAGAACAGTTCTGGGAGAACTCAGAGTTGGTGTCGCAGAAGGTCTGGTGAGGGATGCAATAGCTAAAGCCTTCAATGTTGAGGTAAGCCTTGTTGAGAGAACCTTCATGTTAGCCAACCATCTTGGCACAGTAGCTAAAGCTGCCAAGGAGGGCACAGAAGCTCTTGAGAACATAAGAATGAAGGTATTTATTCCCATAAGGCCCATGCTGGCCCAGCTGGCACCTAACCTTGAAAATGTGCTCAAAGACCTAGAAAAAGCTGCTCTGGAGATTAAGTACGACGGAGCAAGAGTTCAGATTCACAAGAAAGGCAATGAGATTAAGATATACTCAAGACGCCTGGAAAATGTAACAGATGCTCTGCCTGATATAGTAAAAATGGCAAAACAGACCATAAAGGCAGATGAGGTGATAATTGACGGCGAAACTGTGGCAATAGATTTAAAAACTGGTAAGCCAAGAGCCTTTCAGGAGATTTTAAGGCGCTTCAGAAGAAAGTATGACATTGCCAAGATGCTTGAAAAAATCCCCTTTGAGACCTATATTTTCGATGTAATGTTTATAAACGGTAGAGAAACTATAGATCTGCCTTTTGAAGAAAGAAGAAAGATTATTGAGGAGATTATTGAGCCCATAGAAGGAAAATTTGGATTTGCAGAGCAGCTTATAACCACAGACCTTCAGGAAGCTGAGAAATTCTACCACTATGCTCTGGAAAAAGGACACGAGGGAGCCATGATTAAGAATCTCAAGGCACCCTATATACCCGGAGCCAGAGTAGGCTATATGTATAAAATTAAGCCTGTGATGGAGACTCTCGACCTTGTAATAGTAGGTGCCATCTGGGGGGCAGGTAAGCGCTCTGGCTGGCTTGGCAGTTATATCCTCGGGGTAAGAGATGAAACCACAGGAGAGTTCCTCCCTGTTGGCAAGGTGGCAACTGGTTTGAGCGAAGAACAGCTCGAAGAACTAACTTCAAGACTCAAGCCCCTGATAGAATATGAAGAAGGTCTGGAAGTGAAACTTAAACCTGAGCTGGTTGTTGAAGTGGCCTACCAGGAGATTCAACGCTCCCCCAGCTATGACTCAGGCTATGCTTTAAGGTTCCCCAGAGTTGTGAGGATTAGAGATGATAAGTCTCCAAGAGAGGCTGACACACTGGAAAGGCTTATCTCCCTTTATAAAGCCCAACCAACTTCAGGAGGAAAGAGATAATGAGAATACTAAATGCGACTGGAACAAGTGTTGATGTTAGTACTGCTCTTGATATGGCTATTGAAAGTATAAATTCTCAGCTTTCTAAAGTTCCTGGTTCTATTAACACTGTTGATATTGATATAAATCTTGGTGTTGTAGAAGGTGCTACAGTTACAATAACAATAGCATTAAATGGGTCACTTCCTATAAAAAAGGGGATTATTGGAGTGAATGTAAGGGGCGTTTCAAGAGAACAGTCAATAAAAAAAGCTTCAGACACTCTAAACAAATTCCTTGAGAATAAAGATGGAGAAATTGTTTATGTTTATCAAAAAACTGTAGATACCCACCTTCCTGGCAGGGTTTATACAACACTCATAGTGGCAGTAAATGAAAAAGAAATTCAGGAGGTTAGAGATGCTGAAGAAAGGAGAGAGAGACTTAAAACTATTCTTCAACTTCTTGGCAATGATCCATCTGCCATAAATATTGCAAGGGTTGCTGAGATTTTTGGGGTATCCAGAACTATAATTTATCGAGATCTAGAAACTCTTGGCATGAAAAGGTTTGCAAAATGATAATACTGCTTACAGGCACTCCCGGTACAGGAAAGACAAGCACAGCAGGACTAATAGCCTCAGCCCTCGGTATTGAAGCCTGCAGTATTTCAGAGCTCGTTGATGAAAGTGTGATTGTCGGGATAGACGAGGAGAGAGAAAGCCTTGAAGTTGATATTCAGAAGCTCTATAAAAAGCTCAAGAGAATGAATCTAAAGGATGCTGTCATTGAAGGCCACCTCTCACATCTTCTCCCCTTTGAAGATGCTCTTGTTATAGTGCTCAGAGCTGAGCCAGGAGTGCTTAAAAGGAGACTTGAGGCAAAAGGTTTCAGGGAAGAGAAGATTAAAGAAAATCTGGAAGCTGAGGCTCTTGATGTCTGCCTTATAGAGAGCCTTGAGAATCATAAAAAAGTCTATGAGATTCACACCTCCAGGCTCTCTCCAGAAGAAGTGACTGAGGCAGCCCTGAAGATAATCTCTGGAAAGGGCGAAGATTACCTTCCAGGCAGGATTGACTGGAGTGAGTTTTTTCTTGGGCAAGATTAATATTCTCTAATATTTTAATTCTAGTGAGGTATCGCCATGGAAGAGGAAGCCTACGATAGCTACATTAAAGCAGGGAAGATAGCAAAACAGGTGATGCAGGAAGGTCTTGAGAGAATCAAAGAGGAGGAGAAGCTCCTAGATGTTGCAGATTATATTGAGAAGAGAATAGAAGAGCTGGGCGGAAAGCCTGCTTTTCCTGTCAACATCTCAGTTAATGACATAGCTGCCCACTACTCCCCAACAGCCTGGGACAATGCAGTTTTCTCAGAAGGAGATATGGTAAAGCTGGACCTGGGCGTTCACGTTAATGGATATATAGCTGATGTAGCTAGGACCAAGGTTGTAGGAAGCTCCAGCGAAGAAGATGAGCTTATAAAGGCTGCCGAAGAAGCTCTGAAGAATGCCATTGATATTATTGAGCCGGGTGTAAAGACCAATGAAGTGGGAGAAGTAATTGATAAGACCATAAAGGAGTTTAACCTTAAGCCCATTGAGAACCTCACAGGCCACAAACTTGATAAATTTTCACTTCATGGTGGCATAACAATACCAAATATTAAGACAAGGCACGGAGATGTTATTTATGAGGGCGATGTTTTTGCCATAGAGCCCTTCTCCACCTCTGGCTTTGGAAAGGTGGTGGAGAGGCAGGAGGCAATTATTTTCAAATATCTTAAGGACAGGCCAATAAGGTCGAGGGAAGGAAGAATTCTTTTAAAATATGTGAAGAAAAACTTCGGCTCCCTGCCCTTTGCTGAACGCTGGGTTGCCGGGCTAATGCCCAGGCACAAGCTCTACCTTACCCTGAGGCAGCTCACCTACTCAGGAGCCTTATATGCCTACCACATCTTAAGGGAGAAGGAGAGAGCAAAGGTGGCTCAGGCTGAACACACTGTAATAGTTAACAGCGAAGGCTGTGAGGTTATAACACAGTGAATCTTGATAGAATCTTTTCCGAGCTTCAGGAGTATACCAGAAAAGAAATGGAAAAGGGAGGAGCTCACGGCTTTGACCACGTTGTTAGAGTACTAAGGGTTGCAGAGAGGATTGCACAGAGTGAGGGGGCAGATTTAGATGTGGTGCTCTTTGCTGCTCTTCTTCACGACATAGACCGCCATAAAGAAGATAGTAAGCAAATTTCCTGCCATGCCAGGAGCTCGGCTGAGCATGCCAGGAGACTTCTCATAAGCTACTCTCTGCCAGAAGAGTTTATTGAAAGGGTTGCAAAGTGCATTGAAAGGCACAGATTCAGAAAGGGAGAGGCTCCTGAAAGTCTGGAGGAGAAAGTGCTGAGTGATGCCGACAAGCTCGACGCCATGGGAGCTATTGGTATAGCAAGAGCCTACCTCTTTGGTGGCGCCTATGGACAGCGTCTCTGGGAGGAAGAACCCAAGAAGGAAAGGTTCTTTCCCGGCATGGAGGCTTCTGAGTATTCACCAAGAACTGAGTATGTGCTGAAGCTCTCAAAACTCAGGGAAAAGATGCTCACAGAGACAGGAAAAAAGCTGGCTGAAAAGAGGCACAAATTTATGGAGCTTTTCTTTGAGGAGCTTGAAAAAGAGGTTAAAGGAGAAAAATAAAAAATTAAAGGTAGAGCAACTACCACCAGCTTATAACCTTATCAGCCTCGAATATCTTGTCAACGAGGGCTGAGTAATCCTTGTTGTTGTAGAGCTCAAAGACTTCCACGTCATTTTCCTGCTTGTGTACTTCTATTATCTTCTTTACAGCTTCATTTGGCTCTGACCTTAGAATCTCAAGGATTTTCATTGTTATCACCTCAGTAGGGTATAATTACATCAAATTCAAGCATCTTCTTTGCCATATCTTCAATGCTCATCTCTTCTATATACTCGCTCTTCTCTACATTCTTGGGATTGTTACTGACAACAATTCCATCACTGTCTACAATCCACTCGAGGTTCTCTGAAACATCTCCCCTCTCAACATCATAGTCTACATCAATAATCATGAGACTTGGGTCATTTCCGCCAAGCATTGTTCCAAGGGCAGAGCGGCTGGCCTCTTCCTGCACATAACCATCTTCACTATTTGAAATGAATACAACAGATACCATTAAGTTCACCTCCTAAAACACCACATATCTTTCAGCCCAGTTTAGCATCTGTGCATTATAATCCTGGGAACTCTTCTCTATTCCTTCTGGTACCTCGTGCTCTTTATCAAGCTCCAGTACCTCAAAGCTGTGATGGCACATTGCGACATCTGCTCCTGCCTTTACAAGTTCTTTGGCTTCATCAGTTGGCACAAGCTTTACCCCTGGGCCTGTGAAGAATACTTTTACTTCATGTCCCTTTTCAGCTGCAGCCTTTACAAGACCCAGCACATCTTCCATATACTTATCTGTGCACACAAATATACCAAGCTTACCCATACACATCACCATTCTAAGGTTGTACACCATTATTATTTAAAGTTTAGCCTTTTCTATGTGGTAGCCATTATTACATAAAGTTTGTAATAAATAGAATGGAGACTAAAAAAACTTACTGTAAAATTTTTAAATTTAATCTACTCCTGCCTTCTTCATTATACCTCTCGCCGCCAGAATTCCTGTTGCTGAGGCAATAATTATGCCCCTGCTCACTCCAACGCCGTCTCCTGCAACGAAGAGGTTGGGTATACTGGTCTCCATAGTCTTATCAACCTCAACGCGCATGGCGTAGTATTTAATCTCAGGAGCATAAATTAGAGTGGAATCACTTGCCACACCTGGTATAACCATATCCAGCCTCTCCAGACCCTCAACAATATTGGTGACAACTCTATGAGGCATAACCATGGCTATGTCGCCAGGGGTTACATCAGTAAGGGTTGGCTTCACAAGACCTGACTTAATTCTCTTCCAGGTGCTCCTTCTTCCTCTTCTCAAATCCCCAAGGCGCTGGATAAGAGGATTGCCACCACCAAGGGTTGTTGCTGTCTTTGCTATACTCTCGCCGTAATCTGTTGTGTTCTCAACAGGCTCAGTGAGAACAATTCTTGTGAGGAAGGCAAAATTTGTGTTATTACTCTGCTTATCCCTGAGAGAATGACCATTAACACCAACGTAGCCCTTATAGGTCTCCTTCACCATGAAACCTCTGTGGTTTACACAGAAGGTTCTTACAAAGTCGTCATAGGTCTTGGTTATAATATGAAACTTGGGGTCTCTGTTTATACTGCATACTGGCTCCATTATCACAGCAGGGACCTCAATTCTCACGCCAACATCTATAGGGCCATGGGTAATTTCGAGCCCAAGCTTCTGAGCCTGCTTTACCATCCAGGAGGAGCCACTTCTACCAGGGGCTGCAATTATATACTCTGCTTCTATCTCCTTTCCATTGGAGAGCTTTAATTTACCTATCTCAATCTCCTCAACCCTGGTCTCAAGGAGAAACTTGACACCCCTCTTCTTAAGATAATCTTCTATGGATTTGATAACCTCAGGCGTATGGTCGCTGCCTATGTGTCTCTGGGGAATCTGGACAAACTCTATACCAGCGCTGGCAGCCTTCCTTGAGAGCTCTTCTTCCTCCAGACTTGTGGCCTTGAAGAGCTTTGTGGGAGTCCCATGTTTAACCCAGATTTTATCCACATAATCAATAAGCTCCCAGGCTTCCTTATCACTCATATATTCGTAAAGGTTGCCGCCAATATCAGGTCTCAAATTTAGAGTCCCATCGCTTAATCCACCTGCCCCACCTACACCTGACATAACATTGCAGGGCTTGCAATTAATGCAGGTCCCGGTGGTCTCCATGGGACATATTCTCTTATTTACTTCTTTGCCCTCATCTATTATTATAACAGATAGGTTGCTATTCTCAGCCAGCTCGTAGGCTGCAAAAAGTCCAGCAGGTCCTGCTCCAATAATCGCAACGTCATACTTCATAAATATCACCAAGCCTCAAGAATTTAGATATAATGAGTATTTTAATTTTACGCATACTTCCTTGTCATGCCCAGAAATGCTACAACATTCTCCATTGGTGTGGCTGGAGCCAGGTCGCAGCCTGTGCTCAGCATATAACCTCTGCTGTCAGAAAATCCAATTCTTATATTCTCCATAGCCTCTTTTTCAACAGTCTCCCTATTCTGAAGCAGAACTAAAGGAGCAACATTACCAGCTATACAGCTATTTTTTCCAACAATCTCTTTTACCTTTCCAAGGTCTGTGGTTTCTCCAGGGCTGAAGCAGTCAGCACCTATCTCTGCTATATCCTCAAGCCTGTCGTTATTCTTTCCACAAATATGGAGAAGCACCTTAACTCCGCGCTTCCTGAAGAAGGTTACAAGCTCCTCAAGGTAGGGCTTGGAAAACTCTCTAAAGTGCTCTGGTGATATCACATCTCCAGAGGAAGCAGGCTCTGCTATGCTGACAATATCAAGGCTTTTCTCCTCTATAAGAGGAAGATAAAACTCTTTAATTGCATTACTTGAGATTTCAACAGCTCTTTTTGCTGTAGACCTGGAATTAATGAGATGGATTAAAAAGTTCTCCATGCCTAGGAGATTTGAAGCAAGGGTGAAGGGTCCCCAGGAGGTTACAGCTACCCCTGCGGAGGTGTTATCATAAACCAGCTTTGTCGCCTCCCAGATGGTCTTAATACCTGTATTCTCAGAAAGTTCAGCGCTACTTAGATCCTCAGCCCTGAGATTTCTCCTTATCTGAATATTGCCGCCAACACTCACCTCTGCACCCAGAGCCTCTGCCACAAAATTGTTCATTCCAGAGCCCATAAAGATTAAATCCCAGCCAGTAATCTTTTGAGTTTTTAGAACCACTCTGGAATATTCCTCAGGCTTGCCAAGTATATGATTAAAGTTGAGACCATGGAGGTTTACAGTCCAAATTCCAGAACCAAAGGTTGTGGCAGGGGGAACCTCAAGCTGGGAAAGTTCAAGAGCTTGAAGAAGTTTATCTCTTGGCTTCATCCTAATCAAAATAAGGATTAACCACTATATTTTACTTGTAAACTATTTTAAGTCCTTTATTGAATTATTTTATAATCTTTTACTCTGGGAATTTTATAACTAAAAGTTAAAAAAAGGAGGATTTAAATATGGGTCATGCATGCAGTACCTGTTCAACTGGTGAAGAGGATAGTGGCTGCTCAACCTGCTCCTCGGGCTCCACTCAAGATGCTGATGCTATCTTTCAGGAGCAGCTTCAGGCCACTAAGGGAAGAATGAAGCATATTAAGCATAAAATAGCTATAATGTCCGGAAAAGGCGGCGTTGGAAAAACCACAGTAACTGTCAACTTAGCCAAAGCTCTGGCAAATAAGGGCTATAAGGTTGGAATTCTTGACGCCGACGTAACCGCTCCAAATGTTGCAAAGATGCTGGGAATTGAGACTCCCGACCTTCACGCCACACCTGCCGGGTTATTCCCTCCTGAAAAGGACGGCATAAAAGTTATCTCCATGGCTTTTCTTGCCCCTGAGGACCAGGCAATTATCTGGCGTGGCCCTGTGATAATGGGAGTAATAGAGCAGTTTTTAACTGATATTGTCTGGGGCGAGCTTGACTACCTGCTCATAGACCTTCCTCCAGGTACAGGGGACGAGGCTCTCAGTATTATGCAGCTTTTGCCTGAGATGGATGGGATAATAACTGTCACAACTCCCCAGGAGGTTGCTGTTCTCGATACAAGAAGAAGTGTTGATATGGCAAAGATTATGAGAGTGCCAGTTATAGGCCTTATCGAGAACATGAGTGGCTTTATATGCCCCCACTGCGGTGAGGTTACAAATATCTTCAAGCAGGGTGGAGGAGAAAAGGCTGCTGAGGAACTCAAAGTGCCCCTCCTGGGTAAGATACCCATTGATCCAGCTGTGGCTGAAGCTGGAGATTCCGGTGAGCCCTATATTGCAAAAGGCGATGGAGCCACAAAAGAAGCTTTTGAGAAGGTTGTTGAGAATATCGAGAGGGTAATTAAAGAGCTGGCTGAAGAGAGAGAAAAGGAACTTTCAGCCCTCTTCAAGGATTAACCTCTCCCATTTCTTTTAACTTTTCGGGGGATACCATGGAGGAAATCCTAAAGACCTTCTCCGACCTCTGCTCCTCTAAGAAGCTTGTGTGGATAGCTACTTCTCTTGAAGATTCACCCCACCTCGTACCTGTGTGCTTTGTGAAGTATGCTGGAGGGAGAAAGCTTCTCATAGCCAATATATTCATTTCAAAAACAGAGAAAATTCTTGAGGAAAACCCAAGAGTTGCTCTGGCAAGTGCATCCTTCGACAATGGCTGGGATGGCTACCTCCTCAAAGGCAGAGCACAGATTTTGAGTTCTGGAGAGGAGTTTGAGACCTTCAAAAGGGAGATTGAGGAGAAGACTCAGGGAAAGCGCTCACCAGTATCAGTGATTGCTGTTGAAGTGGAGGAAGCTTACTCTCTGAAGCCAGGAAAAGGAAAGAAGAGGATATTTTAGTAGTGTGCTTCCTCTCTGTGCACTTTTTCTATAAGTTTAAAGTGAAATATATCCTCTTTTTGGATATCCCTTTTTATATAGCCAAGAGACTTCATTTCTGAAATAAAAGCTAAGGTTGATTCCACAAACTCTTTTGAAAGAGAGGCGCAGTATCTGGGAGAAAATCCTATAATCTTTTCAACTGTCTCTCTGGGCAGAATTTCAAGTGCCCTTGAAACAATCCCTGCAGCTCTCTCAGGCTCGAGTCTGAGAAGGTTGCTTGTGTCTTCATGAATCTCAAGAAACTTAAGAACATCTTCACTTTCCAGCAAGTCCTCCCTCACAACAATTCCATAGCTGGGGTTGTTTTTCCATAGCATTGAAGGAGGCAGAGCTACCCTTGCATCTGCATACTCCATGGCAAGAACAGCTAAAGAGGGAGTGCCCATGGCAGCTTTTATCTCTCCGTCCACTATATCATCAAGAATCTGGTCTGCCCAGGGGTAATTTACCACCTCAACCTTCAGGGAGTATTTCCTTATCATACACCTTGCTATCACATCGTGAATTGAACCTCTGGGCGGAGTGGCAATTTTTGAAAACTGGGAGAGCACTTCCCTTACCCCTGCCTTCCTGTAGGTTTTTGACTCGCTGCTGACTATAAAGACGCTACCCTCCTGGTGACCTCCAGCAATACATTTAATTTCTGTCCCCTCTGAAATTCCCATGATTACTGGAGGTAATCCAACATAGCCCAGGTCCAGGCTCCCATCAGAGAGTTTTTCAACTATGGCAGGGCCACCTCCAAAGAGGTGCCACTCTGCCTCAATATTAGACTTCTCGAGGAGCCTCTCAGCCCTTATTATGTGCGAGGTATGGTAGGCTGTGGAGAGGTAGCCTATTCGCATCTTAAAAACTCCATAAAGCTATCTTTAATCTCCTCTGGAGTTAAAGGAATATTTTCAACATCAGCATTTCCAGCCCTGCATAAGCAGCGGATAAAGGCTGGTTTTTCTCTTAGCTCAGAAAGCACATCCCTGAGCTCCTCAGGTGAGTCCACATCTATAACCTCCTCAATGCCAAAGCCTCTTGCAGCACAGGCAAGGTCAGCTTTCAAGGCAGTATGGGTGAGCTGATTCCCTGTGGAGCCGTAGGCTCCGTTGTCCAGGGCAAGAATAGTTAAATTCTCAGGCTTATATCTCGCTATTGTGGCCAAAGTGGATGGGTTCATTAAGAGACTGCCGTCGCCATCGAGAGCCACAACCTCCTTTTCTGTGTTGAGAGCAACACCAAGAGCAATTGCTGAGACCATGCCCATACTGCCCAGCATATAAAAGTTGCTTTTCTGATGGAGAACAGAGTAAACCTCCTTACTGGGAACCCCAAGATTTGAAACCACAGCTTTGCCCCTCAAAAACTCCTCTGCAGCCTTAATAAAATCTATTCTCATGTAAACTCTCCTCAGCTTTTTATTTCTCTTAAACTCAGCAAAAGGTACTTCATTTGAGGGAGCTGTGCTCAGATTAAGGCTGCTTCCTTCCCAGAGTTTTGGACTTAATAACACACCCATAACCTTATTTTCTGAATAGGCTTCCTTCAGGGCTTCTTCAATTAAGGGGATATCCTTTTTCTCCTCTATCTTAAAAAATGGGATTTCCAAGGCTTTCAGAAGCTCAGGGGCATATTTTCCCATAGGCTTCTGGGCCTCTATCGGCTCCTTGTATATACCCCGCCAGCTCATTATTATTGCCAGAGGAAGTTTATAGAACTTAGTCAGCGAAGCTAAAGCATTTATCATATTTCCAAGACCAGAGTTCTGAATCAGCATAGCAGGCCTCTTTCCTGCAAGAGCAGCTCCTGCACATATACCAACGCCCTCCTCCTCTCTGGCAACTTCTACAGCCGGAAGTTCTCTTGTGGCGAGAGCATAGAGATTCCTGACCTTATCGCAGGGTAGGGCACAGAGAAAGTTAGTATGAGCCTTTAATATCTCAACAACCTCTTCCTCAGGGTTCACCTTAAAACCTCCTCAAGCTCCTCATTATCAGCATCCTTACTAAGTACTATACAGGGCTTCATCTCACTCTGCTCCAGCTCCTTCTGAGCCCTCTCCTTTCCTCCACCTGTTATATTGAGAAGAATTCTCTCCTCCTTTCTAACCTTACCTTCCTCCACAGCTTTAAAGAGAGATGCAACTGCTATAGCTGCTGCTGGAAGAATATCTATACCCTCCCTTTCAAGAAAAATCTTCTGGGCTTTTATCGCCTCCTTTTCAGTTACATCATAGAAGCTTCCACCGCAGCTTTTCATGGCATCATATACTCCACCCGCTATGGAGTAGGCAGGATACTTAGTGGATAGTACTCTGGCGTAAACTATTTTAAGTATATTCTTCTCCTGAGGAAAGTCCTTTTCAGGCATAATCTCTCTCCTTCCCTCCTCCCAGGCGCTCTTCATGGGAGAAAAGGTTGAATTCTGAGAGAGGTGAAGCTCAGGCAGCTTTTTACCAAAGGCACCATTTTCAAGTAGCCTCTCCGCTGCTTCCCATACAGCTATTGCTCCCACGCCAGAGCCTACAGCCTGGAAGTAGGCATCTGGTAGCTTCCCCATCTTCAGCACTGCCTCCAGGAGCACTGTTGCAAGGGCATCCCTTCTGGCAAAGTTCCTTGCTCCTCCCTCATAAATGTAGCCTGGAAGTTCTGAGATTCTCTCAGCCAGCTTTATGGCATCAGAATAGTCTCCATCCTTTACACCCACCAGCCTAACATACTCCTCTTTAAGTTGTGGGACAGAGGAATCGCATAGGCACTCCAAAGGCGAGACCACAACTATAGGAATGCCCTCAAGAGAGGCAGCATAGGCAAAGGCTTTAGCTGTATTCCCGGCGCTTGCCACAACAAGGGTCCTTCTCTCCCTCTCCCTGAGGTACTGGAGTGTCACTGCAGCCTCCAGCTCCTTGAAGGTGTAGGTTTTCATTTCTGCCTTAATCTCAGGATAGTAGCCATTGAAGGCAATATAGAGATTCTTTAATCCCAGCTCACCAGCCAGTTCAGTGCTCTTATAAACTATAGTTTGAGTAGAATAATCGCTTGAACCTTCTACTGGGAGCCATTCTATAAACTTCCACACGCCCTTTAAATTCCTGATATCCAGCCTTTTATTCAGATATTCAGTTCTTATCAGAGAATCTCCACTTGAGAAATCAAAGGCATGCCTCTGCCTGTAGGTTTCACCTGAAGAATATAATCTCAGAGAGAATTTTCTCATGTTAATAGATGAATCATCAACATTTGTCAGAGTAATTGCTCATTAATTGCTCCCCCTCACCAGTATAAAGGCAAGTAGAAATAAAAGAAAGGCAAATACTGTCTCCTCGCCCTCTTTTATTCCATTTTTTATTAATTTGTATCTCCTTTTAAAGGGATAAAAAAGTCTGACACCCCCCGAGAGCATATCGAAAAAATATTAATCAAATAGCCCAGAAAAAAGGAAAGAGTTTCCAACTCACCCCAATAATTTAATAATAAAATTGTACTTAAAAATAAAACAAGAAAAAAAGTAATTAAAACCCTATTTTCAAAAAACAAATTCAATAATGTTGATTAAGGGTTGAAAATCCTTTCAGCTTTTGAATTTT
>CAZCRG010000045.1:0-12946 GCA_964501105.1 Candidatus Hydrothermarchaeota archaeon
TTTTTTCACCTCTCATTAATTTTTTTATATTATTTGAATTGTTGTCTTGGTATATAAATATTTCTTACAATTTTAATTTAAAATTTATTGTTTTGGTATGGTTGTACTTTTCAGGCATGATGTAAACTAAAAGCTTTAGGCACAAAAATATAATCCAACTTTGGAAATATCTAATAATTTTATAAATTTCTACATATAAAAATAAGTGCGGGCTCAACAGGTGGAGAGTCTAGAAACCTTTCCCGGATGGGAAGGCTCTGTCCTCTTCCAGGGCACTCCTCCAGGGATGCCCAAGGTGTGTTCCAGGAACACCACCTTCCTGTGAGCCCGCAATTATATTATATCAAGCATCAAGTATAAACTTTTCTATTACTAAAGGTTATCTTCCACTGGAACTCTCAACTTTTCTTATAACCTCTACAGCTCTCTTCAGAACTTCCTGAGCAGCATCCTGTGAGGGCCAGGAGCCCAGGCCGCAGTCTGGACCAGCGAAGGCTATTCTCTCACCAAATCTCTCCTTGAGCTTTCTGTAAATATCTTCAATATACTCATAGCTGTCCACCAGCATCTCTGCCGATGGATTTTTAATCCCCTTCTCAACAAGTTTTCCCAGCTTGTAGTCTATATTGGTCGAAACCACTCCAGCTCTAATAAACTTTTCGTGGCTATCAAGCTCCTTCTTTGATATGAGTTCCATATTTTTGGGAGTGGAAGCAAATTCGCCAGTTATAACCTCAATATTCTCTGAGTTAAGAGGATATTCAGAAGCCTTAAGAGTGTGTAGGTGAATCTGCTTCTTTACTTTGATGCCTTCAACACTTTTATCGAGAGCCTTTATGATTCCCTCTTTTTCAATATTCAGGAGGTCAACAAAGCCCAGGCTGGGCTCATCTATGCTCACCACTTCAGTTTTTATATATTTTGAGTTGAGAAGAGAGTTTTTAAGGAATCTGTTCACACTCTCTGCAATATTTAAAAGAACCTCCTCATAAACATTGTAGCCAAAATCTGTTTTCAGGTAAAGCTCTATTGCTCCCGTGACGCAGACCTTAAGCTTTAAAGCCTCTCCCCTTTCTTCATAAAACTTCCTTGCCTCCTGCTCTGCCACATAGAGCTCAGGTATAACAGCATATTTTTTATCAATCACAAAGGGCTCTTCCTGATGCCCCATTATGGGTTCAAGAAACTGTAGGTGCATGTCGAAGTGCTGGGGATAATTTACAACGTCTAAGCCTGAGTTTATCTTTTTCCAGAGGCTCTCCCTTACGGCAACCATAAAACTCTCAAGCTCAGGCTTTTCCTCAAGCTTCTCTCCTCTTGCGAAGGCTTCAAGGGCCTTTAGATATACATTATTGAAACTCTCCCTTTTTATGCCTTGAGGAAGAGGAAAACTGCCAATGTCGTCGATTGTCACCATGAGGTTTATATATACTTGAGGTTAATATAAAACTTTAGGAGGCCCTGAAATGTGTGAATCAAAACTTTACTTAATTGAGGGTGAGGAGAAAAAGCTGATAATGGAGGAGGCAGTTCTTGTTAAGGAGAAGGAGTCGAAGGTAATTGCCGTGGGACTTCTGGGGCAGAGGGAGGATATAGAGGGAGCAAGGATAGTTGAGGTTGATTCTGACAGGCACATAATTGTTTTGAGGAGGGATTGATGTGCTCACTGCCGAGGTAAGCTTTATACCTCTCGGCACTGAGAGCACAAGCCTCAGTGAATATCTAAAGCCTGCCATTGAGGCAATGCGCGATACTGAAGCTAAAGTTCATCCTCGAGCCATGGCTACAGAGCTCGAAGTTGAAGATTTAGAGACGTTATTTTTGGCTGTTAAAAAGGGGCAGGATGCTATCATAAAGAAGGGAGTCAGGAGAGTTATAGTAACCCTGAAGATTGATATCAGGACAGACAAAGAGGCTTCCCTTGAAGGAAAACTTAAAAGTGTAAGCTAAAGGTTCCTGTGATGAGTGAATCCAATTATGAGGCAACAATGATATGCGTCTGGAGCACTGAGGAACCTCTTAATATTACCCCCTAAGGAGAAGGGTATATGAAAGCTAGAGATGTTATGTCACCAAATGTAATAATAATAGACCCAAAGGCTACAGTAAAGGAAGCCTCTGAGAAAATGCATACCTATGGGATTGGGACTCTTGTGGTGGTGGAGGAGGATTATCCGGTGGGAATAATAACTGAGAGAGATATAACCTACAGGGTTGTGGCCAAAGATTTACACACCTCGACCTATGTGGAAGATGTCATGACCACAGACCTTATTACTGTGGATGTTGATACTCCTCTGGAGAGAGTTCTTGGGACTATGAGGAAGTACAATTTCAGGCGCCTCCCTGTTCTTGAAAAGGGAAAGCTTGTTGGTATAGTGTCAATTAAGGATATTATCAAACAGCCAAAGCTGGAAGGGGAAGTGCTGAAAAGCCTGGCAAAAATTGAGCTGTGGTAGTCAGCTTATCTTACTTCCCGGTTCTATATCTCTGTCAGGGGTAAGAAGAGAGACCTTATCTTCTGAAACAGCAGCCAGAAGCATACCCTGACTTACTTCACCTCTTATTTTTCTTGGTTTAAGATTTGCCAGAAGAATTACCTTCTTTCCTTTAAGTTCTTCAGTGCTGTAGTGCTCGGCTAAACCAGCAATAATCTGCCTTTCCTCTGTGCCGAGGCTCACCTTCAGCTTCAGAAGTTTATCAGCACCTTTGACCTTTTCTGCTTCAAGCACCTCAGCCACTCTTATATCAAGCTTTGAAAAATCGTCATAGCTTATTAGCTTCTCCTCAGCAAACATCTTTTCAAACTCCGTTACTTTTGATGTTATCTTTTTAACCTTCTCCAGGGTTTTATCGTCAATTTTCTGGAAGAGAGGCTTTACCTTTCCTATCTTCTTCCCTGCCTCCACTTTTAGTTCTCCCACATCCTCAAGGCTACCTGCCTCTGTACCAAGAGTTTCAAAAATTTTTCTGGAAGCCTTGGGCAGATAGGGCTGCATGAGCACAGCAAGGTCGTAGCAGAGGTTTGCACATATGTAGAGAGCAGCCTTTGCCCTCTCTTGATTCTCCTTTATATTCTTCCAGGGTTCCTGCTCCTGGAAGTACTTATTACCCAGGTCAGAGAGTTCGAGAAGCTTCCTGAGACCGTCTCGGAGATGAATATTCCATATAAGTTCGTGGTACTCCTTTTTTATTCGTTTTGCCTCTTTGAGAATCTTCTTATCCTCTTCCTCAAGCTCAGCCTCAGGCACTTTGCCCCTGAAGTAGCGCTGGATGAAGCTCAGAGTTCTATAGATGAAGTTTCCTAAGTTAGCGACAAGCTCGTTGTTCACCCTTTCTTTGAATTCAGCCCATTTCCACTCAGTATCGTCAGTCTCAGGAATCAGGTAGGTCAGATAAAAGCGCCATAAATCGCTACTGAGCTCTGTTTCTGGAAGATTTTCGCAGAATATGCCGAAGCCTCTTGACTTGGAGATTTTACCTCCCTCGTAGTTGAGGTACTGCAGTCCAGCAACATTGTAGGGCAGATTGTATTCGCCATTGGCTATGAGCATTCCAGGCCAGAAGATGGTGTGAAATGGTATATTATCCTTGCCAATAAAGTGGAAGATCTTTGCCTCACCCATCCAGAAATCCTTCCACTTCTCCTTTTCTCCTATTCTTTCAGCCCATTCTTTGGTTGAGGATATGTAGCCTATAGGTGCATCGAACCACACATAAAAGACCTTGGCATCATAGCCCTTGAGAGGAACCTTGACACCCCATTTTAGATCCCTTGTTATGCACCTTGGCTTTAAGCCCTCCTTTATCCAGCCTCTGGCAAGATTGTAAACCTGAGGTGAGAAGACACCTTTTTTAGACTCTATCCATTCCTCCAGCTCAGGCTGAAGCCTGTCCAGATTTAGAAAGAGATGCTTTGTTTCTTTGAACTCAGGAGTATTTCCGCAGAGAACACATTTTGGTTCTTTGAGCTCATCAGGATTAAGCAGAGCCGAGCAGTTTTCACACTGATCCCCTCGAGCTCCTTCGTAGCCACATTTTGGACACACACCTGTGACATAGCGGTCAGGGAGAAAACGTTTGTCGTGCCTGCAGTAGGGCAGCACTAAAATATCTTCTGTTATGTAGCCCTTCTCATAGATTTTAAGGAAGAAATCCCTTGTGGTCTCGTGATGTACTGGTAGAGAGGTTCTTGAGAAGTTATCATAGCTGATATCAAGCCAGTCGTAGATTTCTTTATGCACCTTATAATACTTATCAGTTAGCTCCTTTGGGGTCACTCCAAGCTTCTGAGCAGCAACCTCTATGGGTGTGCCGTGCTCATCGCTTCCCCCTATAAAAATTGTTTCGTAACCGGCGATTCTGCAGAATCTAGCAAAGATGTCAGCTGGCAGGTGAGAACCTGCTATATTCCCAATATGGGGCACATTGTTTACATAGGGTAAGGCGCAGGTGACAAGTATTTTCTCAGCTATCTCAATACCTCCTTTCAGCTTTTTATTCTGGGGTATAAGTATATAAGGTTTATTTTACCATCTTATTTCAAAATTTCCAAACTCGCCCCTGTAATCCTCTTCAGTTGTTTCAACATTCTCAACTCTTGCGTAGGGCGAGCCTTCCCAGCACCACTTTACAATTTCCTCAACAGCTTTATCTTCACCCTCAAATACGGCCTCAACTCTGCCGTCCTTCAAATTTTTAACCCAGCCCTTAACTCCCAGCTCTTTAGCTTTTTTCTTTGTGTATTCTCTAAAAAATACGCCCTGCACTCTGCCTGAGATAAAGACATGAATACGCTTCATAGATAAAATTATATCCTCATAGAATATATTTTCTGTGGCAGAATCTTTTTGACAGGTGTCAGGCAATGAAAAAGCTTTCCTTCTATATTGTGGATGTATTTGCAGAGAGAAAATTCACTGGTAATCAGCTGGCAGTTGTTATAGCTGAAGATGAGCTATCAGAAGCTGAGATGCAGAGCATAGCGAGGGAGTTTAACTTTTCTGAGACCACCTTTATTATGTCGGATAAGGAAAGCGTCAGAATATTCACCCCGAGAGAAGAGGTCCCCTTTGCCGGGCACCCTGTTCTTGGAACTGCTTATATTATTCAGAGGGAGATTATTCAGAATCCAGTGAAAGAACTCAGTCTTAGCCTGAAGGCTGGAAAGATACCTGTCAGATTCAGCAGCGAAGAGGAAACAAAGGTTCTCTGGATGAGGCAGAAGGAGCCGGAGTTTGGGAGAACCTTTGAGGCTTCAGAGGTTTCTCAGGTTCTTGGCTTGAAGGCTGAGGAGATTGACTCTAACTTTCCTATTCAGGAAGTCTCAACAGGGCTTCCCTTCATTATAGTGCCTCTGAGGTCTCTTGAGTCACTTAAAAGGTGCGTGGTAAACAGAGATGAATACTTCAGGTTAATTGAAAATACTGAGGCTAAAGCTGTTTTAGTCTTCTGTCCTGAGACTTACAGCAATGAGAACCACCTCTCTGCAAGGATGTTTGCTGAGTATTACGGCGTCGCCGAGGACCCTGCTACTGGAAGTGCAGCTGGCTGCCTGGCAGGCTACCTTGTGAAGCACAGGTATTTCAAAAGCAGGGAGATTAATCTCAGAATGGAGCAGGGCTATGAGATAGGCAGGCCTTCACTGCTCTACCTTAAGGCTCGAGAAAGAGATGGAGAGATTGAAGTTCGGGTGGGAGGAAGGGTGGAGATGATTGCCAGAGGGGAGATTTTTATTTGAAGGTTATTAAGTATGGATTAGAAACAACTTTTATTTTGTGTGATGTTATTTATGATTGATATAAACTATGAGCTATATTAGCCTCAAAATACCAGAAGAAGCTGTCAAGCTTATAAAGGAAACATTCGAAAGGGAGAAGAATATACTCACCAGGAAGCTCCAGTTTTATGAAAAGGAGCTAAAAAGTTTTGAAAAGGAGCACAATATGAGTTCAAGGGAGTTCGAGGAGAAATTTAACAGGGGAGAACTTGGCGATGATAAGGTATGGTTTGAATGGCTTTTTGCTTTAAAAGTTTACGGTTACATCAAAAAGAGGCTTGCTGCTCTTGAAGGTGTAGAATTTGGTTAGAGATTACCTGAGAAAGCTGGAGCTGAAGCTAAGGGATATTGAACATTTGATAGACAAAAAGGAAATTGAAATCGAAATAATATCAGAAGAATTAGCAACTGTAAGAGGGAAGTTGTATTTTATTGATAACTCTGTTCTCGATTTTATGGAACTTATTTCTTCTGATGATAGTAATTATCGTTTTCACTGGATGGACAATAAAAACAGGCTAATATGCAGATGGGACTCTGCGCCACATCATAATGTTGAATCCTTCCCATACCATAAACATACCAGAAATGGAGTGAAGAGTTCAGAAAAGGTGAGATTAATAAACGTTCTGAAAGAAATCGAAGAGATATTTATGAGGCAATGAAAATTCATATTAAAATATGCAGGATTTTTAAATTTGTTCACATTTAAACAAATCTTTACAGTTCTTTTGGTGGCCATGGCTTCTTATATGCCAAAGCTTTTTATTCTCCGTAGCCTAGAATTAATTATGGAGGAACTTATAGGTAAAGTAAACTTCAGAGTTAACCTTTCAGGCGAGGATTTAGCAATTGCTGTAGTTCAGGATTTCAGAACTCAGGAAGTTCTTATGGTGGCTTTCATGAACAGGGAGGCTCTGGAGAAAACTCTGGAAACAGGAAAAATGACCTACTTCTCCACATCAAGAAAAAGACTCTGGACAAAGGGCGAGACATCTGGCAACTACCAGAATGTTAAGGAGGTAAGAATAGACTGCGACGGCGATGCTCTTCTCTTCAAAGTGGAACAGAAGAGAGCAGCCTGCCATGAAGGCTACTATTCCTGCTTCTTCAGAGCCTATGAGGATGGAAAGCTTAAAGTAGTGGGAGAAAAAATTTTTGACGCTGAAAAAGTCTATAGGGGTTAAAATGATAATAGTACCTGATACTTCTGTAATTGTTGACGGGCGACTTTCGTGGCTCATTGAGAGCGGCGAGTATGATAAGCCCAGAGTAATGATACCAGAGGCTGTGCTGGCAGAGATAGAGCACATGGCTAATCAGGGCAGAGCCTCTGGCTTCACAGGTCTTGATGAGCTGAAAAAGCTCAGGGACATGAGTGATGAGGGGCTGGTTGAGCTTGAGTTCTTCGGCGACAGGCCAAAAAGGGATGAAATTTATGATATTGATGCAATTATAAGAGACACTGCCCAAGAGGTTAAAGGAGTTTTACTCACTGGGGATAGAGTTCAGGCGTCAATTGCAGAAGCTAAGGGCATTGATGTGGTTCTACTCAGACCACTTATAGAAGAGAGGAAAACTCCAAAAATTCTTGAGTATTTTGATGAGACCACAATGAGCGTCCACCTGAAGGAAAAAGTTGTGCCCATGGCAAAGAAGGGTATGCCTGGTGAATTTAAGCTTGTTAAGATAGGTGATAAGCCCCTCACCGACAGGGAAATTTCTTCTATGGCAAAGGAGATAATAGAGTTTGCCAGACAGGACAGCGACAGCTTTATTGAGATTGAAAGGCAGGGTGCCACTGTTGTTCAGTTGAGGCAGGTTAGAATAGCCATAGCAAGGCCACCCTTCAGCGACGGCCATGAGATAACAGCAGTTAGAGCTGTTGCAGAAGTGAGCCTCGAAGATTACAAGCTCAGCGATGAACTTATTGAGAGACTTCGCACCAGAGCGGAGGGCATTCTTGTGGCAGGTCCTCCCGGTGCAGGAAAAAGCACCTTCTCTCAGGCTCTTGCTGAATTCTACAGGCAACAGGGAAAAATTGTCAAAACCATGGAGTCTCCTCGAGATTTACTCGTGAGCGATGAGATTACCCAGTATGCTCCTCTAGAAGGAGATATGGAGAAAACGGCTGATATTCTACTTCTTGTCAGACCAGACTACACAATATACGACGAGGTAAGAAAAACCCGTGATTTTAAAATTTTTGCTGATATGCGCCTGGCTGGAGTTGGCATGGTGGGTGTCACTCATGCTACAAAGGCTATAGATGCTGTGCAGAGAATGATAGGCAGAGTAGAACTGGGAATGATTCCTCAGATTGTGGATACAATAATTTTCATTAAGGACGGTCAGGTGAAAAAGGTTTACAAAGTAAAGTTTAGTGTAAAAGTTCCTTCAGGAATGCTGGAGGCAGATTTATCTAGGCCTGTGATTGAGGTTAAAGACTTTGAGAACGATGTGACTGAGTATGAGATCTACACCTTCGGTGAAGAAACTGTTGCGATGCCTGTAACAGAGATTGAGCAGAAGGCAACACCTGTTGAGAAGCTTGCAAGAGAGAAAGTGATTCAGGAGATCAGGAAGAGTATTCCCAAGGCAATCTTTGAAGCTGAATTCAAAGGCAACACCTGCATTCTATGGGTGGAGGAGCGCTATCTTCCCCAGATAATTGGAAGAAAGGGAAAGAATATAGACAAGCTGGAGAAGAAGCTGGGAATCAAGATTGATGTGAGGAATCTGAACAAGATAGCAAAGAAAGAGGAAAAAGGTGATAGGCTTTACCTTGAGATAGGGGAGACTAAGAACTACTTAACCTTAATCTTTGGCAAGGCTCATGCCGGAGAAATGGTCAAGGTCTATGGCGATGGAATTTATCTCTTTACAGCCACAATATCAAGAAAGGGCGAAATAAAGATTGGCAAAAAAACTGAGCTGGGTGAGACTCTCATTAAAATTATTGAGTCAGGTGGAGAGATATATGCTCAGGAAGTTTGAGAAGTTTTCTCTTGTTAGCCAACTCTTAAGAGTCAACTTCTTAATTAAGGTGAGAATATGAACAGGGAGAGCGCCTTCAGAGTAAGAGAGATTTTAGAAGAGCACCACGAGTGGTTTTCAAAAAGTCTGCCAATGATTGCCAGCGAGAATGTAACATCCCTTTTGGTAAGAGAGGTATGTGCCAGCGACTTTTCCCACAGGTATGCAGAGGGGCCACCTGGCAAGCGCTTCTATCAGGGCTGTAAGTATATAGATGAGGTTGAATTTCTCACAATAGACCTGGCGAAAAAGCTTTTTGAAGCAGAATATGCCAATGTCCAGCCCATCTCAGGCACTGTTGCAAATCTTGCCTGCTTTTATTCCCTTGCCAAGGCTGGAGACACTATAATCTCCCTTCAGGTTCCTCATGGCGGTCATATATCTCATGCTGAAATAAGTGCAGCTGGTGTTAGAGGTCTAAAGGTAAAGACCTTCCCCTTTGATGAAAAAGAAATGAATATTGATGTAGATAAGGCTGAGAAGAAGATAAGAGAGGTAAAGCCGAGAATAGTTCTCTTCGGCGCCAGTATATTCTTATTCCCTCATCCTGTGAAGGAGCTCTACGATGCCTGCAAAGAAGTTGGGGCCACAATAATGTACGACGCAGCCCATGTGCTTGGCTTAATAGCTGGCAAAAAATTCCAGCAGCCCCTGAAAGAAGGCGTAGATGTGGTCTCTGCTTCGAGGCACAAGACCTTCCCTGGACCCCAGGGCGGTGTTATTCTTGCAAGGGAAGAGTTAGGCAAGAAGATATCAAAGGCTGTCTTCCCTGGTCTTGTGAGCAACCACCATCTTCACCACATGGCTGGCTTTGCTGTTGCCCTGGCTGAGATGCTCGAATTTGGCGAAGCTTATGCGGAGCAGATAGTCAAGAACTCAAAGGCTCTTGCCCAGGCTCTCTACGATGAAGGTTTCAATGTTCTCTGCGAGCACAAAGGCTTTACTGAGAGCCACCAGGTGCTTGTGGATGTCTCAGAGCAGGGAGGTGGCACCTGGGTTGCTGAGAGTCTTGAAAAGGCAAATATAATAATTAATAAAAATCTCCTGCCCTGGGATGATATTAACAAGAGTGCGAACCCCAGTGGGATAAGGCTGGGTACTCAGGAGCTCACGAGGCTTGGAATGAAGGAAGATGAGATGCAGGAGATAGCAAAATTAATAAAGAAGATTGCAATAGATAAACAGTCACCCGAAAAGGTTAAAAAGGAAGTTGGAGAACTTAGGAAGGAGTTCAACAAAGTTCATTACAGCTTTGATGGCAAAGCTGAAGCTTACAATTATATAAAATTCTTTTAGCTTGCTCATAAAATATATTAAGAAGTTATCAATTGGGCATTAGCAGGCTCATCTTTTGGAAAGGCGACTCTGGAGAGTTTGATATGGAAGAAAAGTTGGAAGAGCTGATCAGAGAGAGAGATAAGCTGGATATCAGAATAAGGCAGCTTAAGAAGGAATTGACAAAGAACAGAAGAAAAATGAGAGAGCTGAATAAGAAGAGAAGAGACATTATTGATACCATAAGGAGAAAGAACTCTCAGGCAAATAAGGCAAGGGATCAGAGAGAGAAGTTCAGAGTAGAAATAAAGAAGATAAAGGCTCAGAGAGAAGAGATAAATTCCAGAATCAAGGAAATCCAGGAAGAGTTTAACAAAATCAAAGAAAAATCTCCAAAAGGTAATTTTAAGAGGCTTCTAAGGGAGAAAGAACGTTTAGAATGGAAACTTCAGACGTCTGTTCTTGAAATCAAGAAGGAAGATGAGATTGTAAAGAGGATTGAAACTCTTGAGAAAGAACTCTCCAGTTTTAAGGATTTGATAAATATATCAAGGAAACTTGATAAAGAGAGACAGGCTTCAAGAAAACTCAGAGATAAGATAATTAAATTATCCAATGAATCTCAGAAATACCATGAAGAGTTTATATCTCACGTAGAAAAGATTAAGGAGCTTGAAAAGAAGATTGATGAGATAAATGAAGAAAAGAAGAAGACAGCAGAGTATCTCGATCAGCTAAATGAGGAGATTGACAATTTTGTGGCTCAGCTCAAGCAGATAGACAGGAAAATTGTGGAGATGGAGACTGAGGCAGAAGTAATATATGAAGAAAAGACTGAGAAAGAACTTAGAGAAGAAGCCAAACAGATATATGAAAGGTTCAAAAAGGGTGAAAAACTGGACCTCGAAGATATATACTTGCTTAGAAGGTTTAACTTTGTTTAACCTTCTAATATTATGGTGCGAAAATGGAAGAAAGAATACTGGTAATTTCAATTGATAGAGATGCAGATATTGAAACAAAAACTGGTAGAGAGGGCCCTATAATCGGGAGGGAAGAAAATCTAAAGACTGCCGTATCTCTTGGTCTGGCGGATCCTACAGAATCTGATACAAATACAATTTTTGAAGCTATAAGGTTGTATGACAACTACAGTGCAATAGGAAAGACTGTTGAGATTATTACAGTAGTTGGAGATAAAAATGTCGGAATTATATCAGATGAAAAGATTGCTCAGCAACTTGATCAGATTATAATGGAATTCGATCCCAGTGGTGTAGTAGTCGTAACAGATGGTGCTGAGGATGAGTATATCCTTCCAATAATTCAGTCAAGAGTTCCAGTTATTTCACTGAACAGGGTTATAGTTAAACAGAGTGAGAATTTAGAGAGCACTTATTATTTGATTCTTGATTTTTTGAGAGAAATTGTTAATGACCCCAAGCTTTCAAGGCTTATCCTTGGTATTCCAGGACTTGCATTAATCCTATATATGATTTTAGGTCCTCATAGCTGGAGAGTTATCTTTGGAATTGCTGGTTTTTTTCTGCTCATTAAGGGATTTCAGCTGGAAAGCTATTTTGAAAAGGGCTATGAGGAGTTTAAAAATTCCTTTATTGCCGGAAAAATATCCTTCTTTACCTATGCTGTGGCCATGATACTCACTTCTCTTGGAGTGATAATGGGCAGAGCTGAAGCTCTCAAGCAGGGGGCTTTCGAGAGTGCCCTCGACTACCTTCCCTACTTCCTCACAGGAAGTATAGATTTCTTTATGTTTGCAGCTATAGTTGCCATAATAGGTAAAAGTATAGATGCAATAGTTGAGGGACTGCCTATTTACAAATACGGCGTACTCATTGTTTTTGTGGTTGCTCTCAGGTTAATCTTCTCATCAGTGGCGCTATTCCTTGAGGATAAGCTGGCAAAGGATATTTTTGCTCTTACTATAACTCTCGGGCTTGTATTAACCATAGTTGCTTTCATAGGAATAAAGGGAACAGGCAAGAAGGCTGAGGTTGCATGAAGGCTGCAATCATTGGAGGCTCAGGCGTTTACGATTCAAAGGTTTTCAAGGAAGAAAAGGTTCTAAAGCTATCAACGCCCTATGGCAAAGCCAATGAGATTATAAAAGGAAGCTTCTCTGGTAATGAGGTTTACTTCCTCGCCAGGCATGGCAGAAGGCATGAGTTTCCTCCGCACAGAGTTAACTACAGGGCAAATATCTATGCTTTGAAGGAGCTGGGAGTTGAGAGAATAATTGCAGTTAACTCAGTGGGTGCAGTGAATCCAGAGTTTAGCCCCGGGAGCTTTGTGGTGCCTCACGATATCTTGGACTTCACAAAGAGGAGAGCTTCAACCTTCTATGACAACAAAGCTGTGCATATTGATATGACAGAGCCCTACTGTCCCGAGATAAGAAAGGCTCTTATTGAGGCAGGCAGAGAAGTTAAAGGCAGGATTTTTGAGAAGGGAGTCTATGCCATCATGGAGGGGCCCAGATTTGAGACTCCAGCCGAGATAAGAATGCTTTCAGCTCTTGGCGCTGACCTTGTTGGAATGACTGGAATGCCTGAGGCAGCCCTGGCGAGAGAACTCGAAATCTGCTACTCAGCCATATGTATCTCCACAAACTTAGCTGCAGGAATCAAAGGTGAAAAACTCACTGCCACAGAAGTAATTGATGTGGTAAAGAAGGCTGAGGAAGAGTTGAAGGAGATTATTCAGAAAGCTCTTACTTTAATTCCTGAAGAGAGGAACTGTGCCTGCTCAAGAGCTCTTGAAGAGGCTGAGCTGTAAAGGGTTACTTTCTTGCAACAATACTTACAATATCTCCATCTTCCACCTCATGTTCCAGAC
>CAZCRG010000046.1:0-12464 GCA_964501105.1 Candidatus Hydrothermarchaeota archaeon
TTTTTATACTGGTCCCTGTATAATAGAAAACTATTATGGGAATTGGAATACTTACCTACAGGCAGGCTGAGATTTTAAAGTACCATACTCTTGGCTACTCTCAGGAGGAAATTTCAAAAATCCTCGGAGTCTCCCAGCCCAGAGTGAGTGCTGCATTAAAGGAAGCCAAGAAGAAAATTCAGAAAGCCAGGGAAACACTTGAATTTCTGGAAGAGCTCAACTACCTGAAAGAAATGAAAAATAAGGGGTTTAAGGGAGATTTAGTACTCAGATAACTACTTGGAAGTCTGAGCCTGGACAACAAAATCGTTGGCAATTTCCCAGAGTACGCACTTTATCTCATGCTGGAGCTTTACTCCCTCCATATTGCCATAAATTGCAGGCTGTAGGGGCTCCATTAGGATATCTGCAGCTTTCAGGGCTCTCTCCTTGGCAGTCAGAGTCTTATCCTCGAGGACCTCTTTGGCTCTTTTGGCAGCGTCTTTAACAAAATCGGGCACCTGAGTTATACCAAGCATCTTTAGTTTTCTCTGAATCTGCTTGTCATCATCTTTCACAAAGAGGTCAAGATTATAGGACAGAGGCTTTGTACTCTCTATAGCTACCCTCTGGCTAACAACCCAGTCAACCCTTTCCCTTACACTCAGGAGCCTCCTCTGGGCCTCCTCCACAAAGAGCTTCTTGATTGAAACAGGCAGGTTGGGCATCTCTTCCAGCTCATCAAGAAGTTCCTGGGCATAGAGAATTCTATCCTTGATGGCCTCATCCTTCTTCACAGCACCCTTCTTGAGCTTCCTTTTTCCAGCAAGGGCTTCCTTAATTTCCTCAACTTTCTGCCTTGCCTCTTCAGGAATATCATCAAAGCTAAGTCCCATGCCTTTCAATATCTTTTCTGTTTCCCTGTCCTTACCAGTAAAGACTGATAAATTTTCACCAATGAGCTCAAGGTCTTTTTCCACGACAATCTCTTCACCCATAGCAAGCAACCTCCAACCTTTCAGAGCAATTATATATTTGGTATGTGGTATATATAATTTTTGAAGTAAACAAGTATATATTTTATCTGAAAGATTCGCCTGTGCTGGTTAAGGCTAAGTTGTTGTTCTTTAATGAAACACTACAGATATACTGCCATTACAGTAACTTTTATATATGATAACTCCAATAAAGGGTAATAGCTGGTTTTACTTCTTTTTTGGAGGTTGTTTAATGGAAGCTGTTGAAAAGGTTAAAGAATATCTGAAGGGTACCACAACAATAGGGTTAGCAGCAAAAGAAGGTGTGGTACTGGTTAGTGATAAAAGAGCAACTATGGGCACATTAATTGCTCACAAGTTTGTAAATAAAAGTTTTATAATAGATAAGCATATTGCCGCCACTGTAGCGGGAAGTGTTGGAGATGCTCAGGCTTTAATAAGGTGGATGCGCTCTGAAGCAAGGCTTTACAGAATGAGAAGTGGCGTTGAGATAAGTGTTGGAGCACTATCAAATCTAATGGGAAATGTACTCTTCTATCAGCGTTATTATCCTTATATAGTTCAGCTCGTCATTGGTGGTGTCGACAAAACTGGCTCAAAGATTTTCTCTCTTGATCCTCTGGGAAGTAGTATTGAAGATAAGGTTGTATCAACAGGCTCAGGTTCACCATATGCCTACGGTGTTCTTGAGGATGCCTACAGAGAAGATATGAGTATTGATGAAGCAGTCAAGGTAGGATTGAGAGCAATGAGGGCAGCCCTTCAGAGAGATGCCATGAGCGGCAATGGTATTGATGTAATTAAAATAACTGAGGAAGGGGCTGTTAAACTTTCAAGAGAAGAAATCGACAAAATTATTGAGTCCCTTTAATTTTTTTCTTTATTATTCTTTTAACCGGTTTGAGGTAGCATGCATGGCCATAAGAGATGTTCTAGAGGAGATAAGGCAGGCAGTCAAAGAACATATACCTGATTCTGCTCTTGTTACCAAAGTTGACTTCGAGGGCAGTGAAGTTGTGCTATATTCAAAGAATCCCAAAGCCCTCACAATACAAAGTGATAGTGTAAAAGAGCTCGCAAAGGAAATAAGGAAGCGTGTCATTGTTAGACCTGACCAGAGCGCACTAATTAAAGAGGAAGATGCTATCAAAAGAATCAAAGAAATAGCTCCCTCCGAAGCCGGGATAACTGAAATCAAATTTGATCCTGCTTTTGGTGAAGTTATTATTGAGGCAGAAAAGCCAGGTCTTGTAATTGGAAAATCAGGAACAACTCTAAATCAGATAAGAGCAGCCATTGGCTGGGTGCCAAGAGTAATAAGGGCTCCACCCATTCCCTCAAAAATAATAAAAAGTGTCAGACAGCAGCTCCTTGCGAGCAGTGAAAAGAGGAAGGAGATTTTAACAAAGATAGGCAGAAAGCTTCACAGAGTGACAAGAGAGAGAGAAACAAGCTGGATTAGGGTCTCAGCTATGGGAGGATTCAGAGAGGTTGGAAGGTCAAGTATGCTCCTTCAAACCCCTGAGAGCAGAGTGCTCATTGACTGCGGCGTGAATGTTGCTGCTGGAGTCAGCGAAAATGCCTATCCCTACCTTAACATTCCAGAGTTCAATATAGAGCAGCTGGATGCTGTTGTAATTACTCATGCTCATCTCGACCACTGCGGCTTTGTGCCCTATCTCTACTATATGGGCTACGATGGGCCTATTTACTGCACCCCACCAACAAGAGATTTAATGTTTCTCCTCCACTGGGATTATCTTGATGTGGTGGAGCGAGAGGGAAGAGAGCCTCCTTACCCGAGGAAGTATGTAAAGGAGATTCTCAAGTATGTAATTCCTGTTGAGTATGGCGAGGTTACAGATATTGCACCTGATATCAGGCTTACATTGCACAACGCAGGGCACATTCTTGGCTCTTCCATAGCTCACTTCCACATAGGCGAAGGGCTCTACAACCTCGCTTATACTGGAGATATAAAGTTTGAACGTTCCAGGCTTCTCCAGCCAGCCAATGTGAGATTCCCCAGGCTTGAAACTATAATTGTGGAAAGCACCTACGGCGGCAAGAGGGATATTCAGCCCTCAAGAAGGAAGGCAGAGGAGTATATGGTCAGAGTTATAAAGGAGACTATCCAGAGAGGCGGCAAGGTTCTTGTGCCAGTCTTCAGCGTTGGGAGAGCACAGGAGCTAATGCTGGTTCTTGAAGATTATGCCAACCAGGGAGTTCTCGAGAATGTACCTGTTTATCTTGACGGAATGATATGGGAAGCAACAAGTATACACACCACCTATCCTGAGTATCTGAATATAGCTCTGAGAAATGAAATTTTCCACAAGGGACATAACCCCTTCACCAGTGAGATTTTCAATAGAGTCACAGGCGCTGCCAAGCGCAAAGAGGTTATTGACGGCGACCCAAGTGTGATTCTTGCTACCTCAGGTATGCTTGCCGGTGGTCCCAGCGTGGAATACTTCAAAAGCTTAGCAGAAGACGAGAAGAACTCAATAATCTTTGTGGGCTACCAGGCAGAGGGTAGCCTCGGAAGGAGGATTCAGAAGGGCTGGAAGGAAGTGCCCATGAAGGAAAACGGCAAGACAAAAGTTATTAAAGTTAATATGCAGGTCCATACTGTGGAGGGTTTCTCAGGCCACAGCGACAGAAATCAGCTCCTCAACTATATAAAGAGACTCAACCCCAAGCCTGAAAGGATAATTACCTGCCACGGCGAAGAGAGCAAGTGCATAGAGCTTGCCTCTGCACTGTACAAGATAAGCAGGTCTGAGACAAGGGCAGTTATGAACCTAGAAGTTTTCAGGGTGAAGTAAAGTTAAATAACTCTACAGAAGCTTTATATCCCTCAGCACAGGACATCTTTCTCTTACTCTCTCAACCTGCTTGAGGTCTATCTCAGCCTTGAGAATTTCCTCACCTTCTCCAGCCTCTCTATAATATCACCCCAGGGGGATACCACAAAGGGTACCAGCCAGAGTAAAAATCCATATAATAAAACTGTTTTTAAGGCATTTCATCCCATCCCTTCCTCACAGGCTGCTGTCTGAGTATTTTTATTAGCTCTTTGTTATATAAAAAAGCTTCTTTTCCAATGGGGATTTTCCAAGAAAAAGAATAAAAAAGAGAGGGAGACAAGTTTTACGCCATTTCCTGAAGCTCATCAGCCAAAGTTCAGGTAGAGTTTGGCGTAGTTTGGCTTAATTCCTTGACATGCTTTGAGAATCTCGGCCTTGTCTCCTGACTCCAGAGCCCTTTCAAGCTCATTCAGAGATTCCCGTTCAGCCGAAACAATCTGGTCAAAGAGCTCAGATTTCTCTTCAGATAAATCCGAAGGTTTGTTGGCCTCGATTTCGTCCAGGTATTTTACAAGCTCCGGAAGTTTTTCTTCAATAATTTTAATGCTTTCAGGAGTGAGAGTCTCCGGAGTCTTGCTTACACCAATGGTGTAGACCACCTCCATGGGTTCGTGGAACTTGGTTATTCTGTCGCCAAAGTAGTCCACGCCGTTGCGCTGCCTGAGTTCAAAAAGGGTTTCTCTTATGGGCTCCAGAGCTTCGTGGGCCTCCTCAATCTCACCGGCTTCAACCTTTTCCATGGCCCTGGCAAGCCTCTCATCCACAAAGGAGAGAACCTCCAGGAACTCACTATCAGAAGAATAGCTAGCTGGTATAGCCGAGGAGTAGGTGTCCCTGATTTCTGACCAGGCTGAAATTGCCTTTTCAAGATTTGCTCTTGTGGCTTCGAGGTCTTTTTTGCTGGAAAAGACAAGAGCTTTTTTATAAAATTCATTAAATCTAAAAACATCCTTTTCAAATTCTGCACTGTTGTCATCCTGGGGTGTTCCTACCGCATCGGCCTGACTCGAGGCTTCACTCTTTCCGGTACACCCTGAGAAAAGGGAGACCAGAAGCACAAGACCTAACACTCCAATTCCTGTTAAATATTTCACTTTCATTTCTCCATCACCTCGCCCAAGTTAACCCCTTTAATGCTCCCTTTAATTTGGGGACAGTACAGAAGATAAAAAAAGAGCTTTAACCATTTTGATTTATTCCAGAGCGTCCAAAACAGTCCAACTACCCAAGTGAAATTATAAAATGGTAACAATGCAGTTAAAACCATAAAAATTCAATTTTTAAGCCATTATCAAATAAAAACCCTGTAAGTCCTCTCATTATGATAATCCCTGACGAGCCCAAACTTATCAGGTTTTTCCCTGGTTTCTCTCAATCAGGAACTCAGTATTCTTGATATTGTCATACTTATATGACAAAATTTATAAATATTGTCATACATATATTACACATGCAAAAAGGAGAGATTATTGAGGCCCTTGAAAAATGGAATTTCTGGAAGAGAGACATAGACAGTGGAATTATCAGAGATAAAACCTTTGAGATACTTAGAGCACTGAAATATAACAAAGTTATAACTCTCATCGGTGTAAGAAGGTCAGGAAAATCCTATATCCTCAGACAGATTGCAAAGAACCTAATCTCAACTGGCACTCCAAGGGAAGATATACTGATTGTCAACTTTGAAGAACCAGAATTTTCTGATGTGGACTTGAAGCTTCTCATAAAGATATATGAAGCTTACAGGGAGATAATAAAGCCAGAGGGCAGGCCCCATTTACTGCTGGACGAAATCCAGGAAGTGGATAAATGGGAAAAATTTGTCAGAACTCTAAATGAAACAAAAGAAGCCCATGTGCTGATAACTGGCTCCTCTTCTAAGCTTATGTCTGAAGAACTGGCAACAATACTTACAGGCAGGCAACTAACCTATGAGATATTCCCCCTGTCCTTTTCTGAATTTCTGAGATTTATGGATATTAAAATTGAAGAAGATAGGGATATCTATCTAAATGCTGGTGAAATAAAAAAAATCATCTACGATTATATTGAAAATGGCGGATTTCCTGAAGTCTTCTTTATAAAAGATGAGGAACTGAAAAGGAAGATTCTTCTGGACTACTACGAAACAATAATAACCAGAGACATAATCCAGAGGTACAGAATAAGGGAGATAGGCAAGCTAAAAAGTCTGGCGAGATACTATCTGACAAACATCAGTTCACCAGTTACTTACAGAAAGATAGGGAGATTTCTTGATATTCCTACTGAAACTGTAAGTAGATTCTCTGAATACATTAAAACTGCCAGGCTTATGTATTTCATCTCAAGATTTTCATATTCCCTAAAGGAACAGGATAGGTCACCAAAGAAGGTATATTCAATTGACACAGGCCTAACAAATGCTGTTGGGTTTAGATTCAGAGATAATTACGGCAGGTTGATGGAAAATGCCGTGGCTATAGAGTTGTTAAGAAGGAAAAACACAAATTCTTTTATTGAGATTTACTACTGGAAGGATTACCAGCAACACGAAGTCGACTTTGTATTGAAAGAAGGACTGGAAGTGAAGCAATTAATCCAGGTGTGCTACAATATGGAGAACCACAGCACAAAACAAAGGGAGATTAGAAGCCTTATAAAGGCAGGTGAAAAGCTGAGATGTAAAAACCTCAGGGTAATCACCTGGGACTACGAGGCAGAGGAAAAAGTAAAATGGAGGGGTAGAGAAGAAATGATTAAATTTGTGCCCCTCTGGAAATGGCTGCTAGGCATAGCTGAATAGTTGATATTTAATCTCAGTCTTATGAAGAATAATACGAACCAAATTACCAGAAATACAAAATAACCTGAGGATTGGTATCTACTGAATAATCTTGAGTTATACTCATTCCCTTTCTCTCATTGAAAATTATCTAACACCCCCTCCTAGTACACTGAATGACTGCCCTAAGGAATTTTCCTTAGCTCTTTTTAAGCTAATACTGTGCAATTTCCCATATCAAAATACAGGCTTCTTCCAGAGCTGGAGCATCCTCTTCTCCTTCAGCTCTCTCGCCTTATCCTGCAGAAATCTGTAAACTGCACTGTGGGGCTTCCCATGGGCGAGCATGAGCACTGCCTTCTTTGCCACCAGAAGCTCTTCAAGTTCGCCAATAATGGCAACACTCTTGCCATAAACAGAGATATAGCAGGATGTGAGGTCTTCTATGTATTTCCTTGTCTTGCCTGAGGTTCCTATAATTCTTGCCTTCTGCCTTCTTATGGCTCTCTCAGTGGGAAGAACCTCACTCAGGTCAATAATTTCAAGCATATAATCGTCTCTGGTGAGAAGGAGAGCCTTTTCTGGACTCATCCCCCTGGCTATTGCCTTGACAATATCTCGACCCTTCCACTCAGCCAGAGGATCATCCCCAACTCTCTCTATAGTTACAGTGCCGTCTTTGTCGATAGTAAGGACTACCCCCAGCCTGTCCTGAATTTCCTTCTTGGTACCTCCTTTCTTTCCTACAAGGACCCCTATTCTCTCCCTTGGTATCTTTACATACTCCAAAAATATCACCTAGCAGAGGGTAGCTCTTTTATAAACTTCCTCTTCAGCAACATCAAAATATTTTTTGAAATATCTTGTGATATTTCTCACATCCCTTTCAAGAAACTCCTCTGCATAGGGATGCTCCCTTATCACAGCCTGGGAGAGGTCAATAATATAGGGCACACCCTCCTTTATGAGAATATTGTACTCACTAAAGTCAGCATGCACAAGATTGGCTCTGCAGTAGAGCTTATTATAATTTTCCAGCACATCAGAAAATATTTTTTCTGGCTCCTCCAGCTCAAGATTCTTTAGCATTGGCGCAGCCTCTCCCCCATCGCCTATAAACTCCATGACAAGCACATTATTTCTGAAGCCCAGCGGTTTGGGAACTCTAACTCCCGCCTCATAGGCTCTCTCAAGATTTTTAAACTCCTTCTTTACCCAGGTGTAGACCACTCCTCTTCTGTTCCTTTTGAAGGCCCTGAAGCGCTTATCCCCCTCCAGATAGTTGAGCATTTTTCTAAAATCGCTGGCTGTAACTAAGTGAATTTTCACAGCCACATCTCTGCCCTCTCTGTCCTTTGCCAGAAAAACGTTGGACTCCTTGCCTGCTTTAATCACACCATAGAGAGTATCAATAGTCCCCTTCTTAGCAAAATGGTATAGTGTTAAGAGGGTGGAGTTGTCGAAGACCTCACTGGCTACCTTGTAGTCCTCTATACCCTTAATCCTTTTCCTTATTTTATCAATTCTTGCATCAATTTTTGAAAGCTTCTTCTCAATCATGTAAAGTCAAGGAGCCCCATACTTTGAAGTCTATCCACCTGGGTTTTTGTGTAGCGCCACACAATATCTCCCTTCTCATCACTCTGCACAGTCCAGGGCTTAACTATCACCACATCGCCCTCTTTAACCCAGATTCTTCTCCTGATTTTCCCTGGGATTCTGCACAGCCTTATCTTGTTATCGGCGCACCTGACGAGCATTCTGGAGCCGCCTTTAAGCTGCTCAACTATACCAAAAACTTCCCCTTTCTCAGGTAGCCTGAGCCTTTTCAACTGAGATTCATCTTCCTGCGGTTTTACCAAGTCATCACCTTTCGAGCTTTAATTATATCTAATATATCAGGAGGCCTTTATAAAGCTTTAGAACTACCTTGTAACTTTATAGCTGGAAACTCTCTGATAAAGCTCCCTGGCTCTTTTATCCTTTTCAAAGTGCTCCCTTATGGGCTCTATGAGCTTATCAAGGTACTCAGCTACAGCCAGCTTCAGGTCCATGGGATGAAGCTTATCGCTGGTGTAGTCCTTCTCCAGCTCCTCATAGGAGTAGTAGGTTATATCGCCGCCAAACTTCTCTGGCCTCTCAATGGTGAACTCCTTGAAGGCCCTGAAGATAATCTCTTTGGTGTAGTCGAGGATTGGATTTCCTTCTACTATCTTGGCAGGACAGTAGGCCTTCTTAATTTTCCTTTTAATCTCCTCCCTGGTGTCGTGCACAAAAATGGCTGAAGAGGGCTTTGACTTTGACATCTTTGATTCAATAACAGCCTGAACCTTTGAGAGAGAGCTTTCCTCCTTATCCTTCATGCCCTCAAGGCCCATAAGCATATGGTGGCTTACCACCACTGGCTTACCTCTAACTCCACAGTCCTTGTAGTCAAGACGCTCCACCAGTGACTTCTTTGAAGTTATCTCTCTTGCAAGCATATTCACCTTCCTCTGGTCCATTCCAAGCTGACAGATATCAGCTTTTATGTGGAAGATGTCTGCACACTGCATACTGGGATAGAAAATAAAGGCAGTGGGCTGGGAAACGTCTTCACTTCTTCCCGCTATAGCAAGGCTTCTCATAGTCCTTTTCAGGGTATGATTTTTAGCCACAAGAATAACCTTCTTCCAGTACTCCGGGTCATCGAAGAATTCCTTGTGCCAGATTACCTCCACCTTCTTAATATCAACGCCTGCTGCCTTCCAGACTTCAATGAAATACTCTCCAGCCTCTCTTATTTTGTCAAGGTCGCCACCAAGCTTGTTATTTATCCAGGCAAAGCTGTCAGCAAGAAGAAGTCTGAACTTAACCCTTGCCTTGAGAAGATCCTTAAGGAGAAGAGATCTGTAAACCCCAACGGGAAGATGTGCTAACCCGCTGGGCTCAAAGCCGTCATAGGCAACAGGCTCAGTCTTGGTTTCCAGGAGCTGCCTGAGCTCCTCTTCTGTGACTATCTCCTCGCCCACGCCCTTTATGAGCTTTATTCTCTCTTCAATATCCATATCAATCTTCCTCTTCAGTCTTTAATAGATAGTAAATATCATCCAGCTTCACAACATTAACTTCACTGCTAACTTTAAGGGGTATATCAAAGCGAAGATAAAAAGTTTTGTACTCCTGCATATCAAGAAGCTGGATTTCCTGATTGATAACTTCAGTCACTATTGCTTTAATGTAATCATCACTTTTTGCCACAATTCTGCTCTTCTCAATTTTGGCAAGAGTTGTGCCTGAGCTTCTTCTCTGCTCAAGGTCAAAGAGGGTGATTGAGTTTCCCTTTAGACCTGTAATCTGGTATAGCTTTCCCTTATCCTCAATAATATCTCCCACGCTAAAGCCAGGAAGCCTCAACAGGTAGGTTATTCTGTAAAGCTCCTTCCCGCTTTTGTCCCTTCCGTAGAGCTTTGGAGATTCCTTAAGAGAGCCACCAAACTTTGTCCTTACAATATTAACTGCCTTTCTTGCAGCTTTTGCCGAGCCAATATAAAAATCATAACCCTCTTTGCTCTCCTTGAGCTCCGATATGAAGGCTTTTGAATCCTTCTGGGCAAGAATTGCCTCCTCCAAAGCTGCTTTAACTTCCTTCCTCTCTTCAGGACTTTTCTCCTTCAGGCCACGAAGCTGCACTATGGCCTCATAGTACCGGGAGACACTTCTCTGACAGTTGGGGCAAAGGCTGAGCTTCACAGGCACTTTGACTTCAAAGCTTTTCTCAATCCCCTGCACCTCGCTTTTTGCCACAAGGTTAAGGGTGACAAGATAATCTCTGGGCGATGTATATATTATCTTCAGAACCTCCAGGCCGACTTCAGGCTCCTCAAGGTTCTCCACATAGATATTATCTTCAGCAGCAGCTAATGCTGCTTCAGCAACTGCCTCCTCGAGGCTGCCTTTAAAGCTTTTCCAGCCTTTATTGTATATAGCAAAACAGTTTCTGCAAACTCTGCCTCTCGCACGCTCACCAAGGAAAACCCTGACCTTCTCACGGCTAAAGCATTGTTTGCAGAGCCCTGAAATAAGCTCTTTTTCTGCTTTTCCGCAGGCTACACAGAACTTTCTTGTCATTTCTTTACACCCACATGCACTGCCACAGTGCCAAAGGTAAGGAGGTGATACTCAACCTCCAAACCAAGCCTCTCCATAATTGCCTTCAACTCCTCAGGTTTCGGGAAAGCCTCAACACTTCTCGGAAGGTAAGTGTAGGCATCTCTGTTACCTGCTATAATTCCGCCCAGAAGAGGAAGAATATGGAAGAAGTAAAAGGAGTAGAGAGCCCTGATTATTCTATTCTCTGGAAGAGTGAACTCCAGAATTACAACCCTGCCGCCCTTCTTAACAACCCTAACCATTTCTGATATAGCTCTTTCATAGGAAACCATATTGCGCACACCAAAGCCAACTGTAGCAGCATCAAAGCTGTTATCCCTGAAGGCAAGCTTAAGTGCATCCTGCCTGAGGAAGGCCACTTTTTTATTTCCTGCCCTGCTTTTAGCTATTCTCAGCATATCTTCGTTGAAGTCAACCCCAACAACAAAGCCTTCACTCCCAGCCTTTTTTTCAAGTTCAAAGGCAATTTTTCCTGTGCCAGTTGCAACATCCAAAGCTCTATCTCCAGCTTTCACTCCCGCCTTCATCACAGCAAAGCTGCGCCAGTAGGCATCTCTGTTGAAGCTTAGGAGAGTGTTAGCAAGGTCATACCTCTTTGCTATTGAGGAAAACATTCTGTTAATTTTAACTGGTCTTACGCCTGGAGGCATGACTTTTTAATATTCATTAACAAATAGTAGAGTTTCTGGCAGAAAAATTCACATCAGCTTCAGCAAATCAGCCCTTGTAATTATCCCCACAATCTCCCCCTTCTCCACAACGAGCACTGCGCTGCTGGTCTCCATGAGCTTTGAAATTACTCTGATATCTGTATCCCTGCTCACAGTCGGGAAGCCATCTCTCATAACATCACTGACCTTCTTTTCAGCTATTTTTTCTGGCTTTGTGAAGCTTATCTCTCTCACAACAAGCTCCTCAGAGATACTGCCAAGCTGCCTCCCCTCACTCACAACCGGGAGCTGAGAGATCCCATGCTTCTCCATGAGCTTGGAGGCTTCCCTGAGGGTGCTCTCTGGAGAGATAAAGATAACAGGAGACTTCATAATCTCCTCTGCCGGGAGACTTCTTACTGCCTCTTCGCGCTTGAGAACCTCAACTATCCTGGAAATTGTGGAAAGCCTCGGGTCAATATCGCCAGCTTCAATCCTTGCTATAAGAGGCTGGCTAACCCCTGCCTTTTTTGCCAGTTCAGCCTGAGTTAAGCCCAACCTTTTCCTCTGCTTTTTAAGTGCCTCAGGCGTTGGGAGGTTAAACATATTAATATTTTGTTTTTTTATGGGATAAAACTTTCCCACGAAAATTTTAAGTTAGCTGAAGGTGAACTAAGGCTGGTTATAATCATGGCTGCTGAGGAGAAGGTAATAGACGTAAGAATTGAAGAAGAAATGAAGAAGAGCTACATCGACTACGCCATGAGCGTTATTGTCGGTAGAGCTCTTCCTGATGTAAGAGACGGCTTAAAACCTGTTCACAGGCGCATTCTCTACTCCATGTATGAACTTGGCTTAACCCACAACAAACCCTACAAAAAATCTGCCAGAATAGTTGGTGAGGTTCTTGGAAAATATCATCCCCACGGCGATACTGCTGTTTATGATACGATGGTGCGCCTGGCCCAAGATTTCTCAATGCGTTATCAACTGGTTCATGGCCAGGGAAACTTTGGCTCAGTAGATGGAGATTCTCCTGCAGCTATGCGTT
>CAZCRG010000047.1:0-12398 GCA_964501105.1 Candidatus Hydrothermarchaeota archaeon
GCCAAGCTCCACATGGACCTGGGCGGAAGTGGTGGTGACGTGAGGACACTTTCCTGCTGTGTAGGGCAGGCGCTGTGTGAGTACTCTGCAATAGACACCTTAGACATATACCATGAGCTTACAATGAGGTATATTGAAGAGATACACAGGCCGAGATTCCCCTATAAGTGGAAGATTAAGATATCAGGCTGTCCAAATGACTGTTCAGCAGGTACAGCCAGAAGCGACTTTGCAATTATAGGTAACTACAGAGATGCAATAAAGATTGATCAGGAAGCCCTAAAAGAGTATCCAGAGGAAAAGATTCAGAGAGTGGTTAATAAGTGTCCCACAGACTGTATGAAATATGAAGATGGCAAACTTGGAATAGTCATGGAAGATTGCACAAGATGTATGTACTGCATTAATGAGCTTCCCAAGGCACTCAAAATTGGTGAGGACAGAGGAGTGACAATACTCATTGGTGCCAGGGCAAGAGGAAGAATAGGCGCCTTCCTGGGCTGGACACTTATACCCTTTATGAAGATTGAGCCCCCATATGACAGACTCAAAGAGATAATTGAAGGTATTCAGGATTGGTGGGATGAAGTCGGAAATCCCAAGGAGAGAGTTGGTGAGTGTATATACAGAATTGGCTTTGGCAAGTTCCTCTTTGAGGTTGGAAAGGAGCTTGGCATAGAGCCAGTTCCACAGATGATTAAGAGACCAAGAGCAAATCCATTCTGGTTCTATTGGCCAGGGGAGGTTGAGTAAAATGCCACTGAGTTTTGATGAACTGGATTTTGGACCCCCGGATTATAAGGAGCATCTACCACCAGTTTGTAAGGACAACTATGGTAAGTGGTCTTACCATGAGCATGTCAAAGGTGGAGTAATAAAGCATGTTACAGAGGACGGAAAAGAAGCATACACAGTAAGGGCAGCGATACCCAAATATGTTGCAGCAGAGACAGTTCACAAGCTCTGCGACATTGCAGACAAATACTGCGAGGGATATATAAGATTCACATCCAGACACAACGTAAGCTTCATTGTGCCCAAGGCAGAAGATGTTGATAAGGTAATAGAGGAACTTGAAGCTATGGGTATGGTTGTGGGTGGTACAGACCACAGCCTTAAAGCAATAATACAGTGTGTGGGCTGGACTCACTGCCATACACCGGCCACAGACTCACCATCTATTGCCAAGGCACTGTATGAAGAGTTCTATGATGAGTTCAAGGACCCCAATGCCTTCCCGGAGAGGGTAAAGATAGCTGTTTCAGGCTGTCTCAACATGTGTGGAGCCACACATGCCAGTGACATTGCCATAATAGGTATGCACAGAAAGCCACCAGTTGTTATTGATGAACTGGTGGAGAAGTTCTGTTCTGTGCCTGACCTTATAAAGTCCTGTCCAAAATATGCTATAAAGCCCAAAAAAGGCAACCCCAAGAGTATAGAGATTGACGAAGAGAAGTGTATGTACTGCGGTATCTGCTATGGTATGTGCGAGGGTGCACCAATCCACAATCCAGACTATGACGGCGTAAGCATCTGGGTTGGCGGTAAGGCTTCCAACACAAAGAAGGGCCCACTCCTTGCAAGGCTCATTATACCCTTCATGCCCAATGAGCCACCAAAGTGGGAGAATGTAGTCAAAACCATCAGGAAGATACTGGATGCCTACAAAGCCAACGCTGAAGAAGATGAAAGAATTGGCGAGTGGATAGAGCGCATTGGCTGGGAGAAGTTCTTCAAGATTGCAGACATACCCTTCACAGACAAGAGCATTGACGACTGGATCTTCAGCGTTGAGAGCTACAGAAGGGGTACAAACTTCAAGATGGTTTAAAACCATCTATCTTTTTTCTATATTTTTAAAGTATTTAGTTGCTTTATCATAATTTTTGGGAATATTAGATACTGTATTTCTAATATTTATAAATTCTGACCCAATATCTAATAGAATATATTATCTTGTGCTGATATAAAAGAAGATTGAAAGTGCAATAAGCTCAAATATGTCTGCAACCAGCCTGTAGGGGTCAACTATACTATGTGTTTCTTCTCCTAAAATTATCAGTCTCAAAATAGGAGATGCAAAAAGTGTTCTTAAAAATAATGTAAGAGAAAATAGAAGAAAAGCCATTGTAAATTCTGACTTTATCTGCATATATCTTTTAATAAATGCATTTATAAGTATGGCTAATATGCTTAGATTAATAATACTTAAAGCCATCCGTGCTGCCCATATTGTATCTAACAAGAGTCCACCTCATATCAAAATAGCCCTTATAAGAGAGTTGAAGTGAGTTAAGATAAAAATTTAAACAATATAATATAAATTTTTCTACAGTGTCCAGAAGCTATCTCACCCCACGCTTATACTTCTTTCCATACTCTTACTTAATGTGTCTCTTCACCTAAATTTTAAATAAAAGCTATCAGAATTAATTTCAGGTGATAATTGTGGAGCACATCTTCAGAGCCTATGACATAAGGGGAATTTTCAACAAGGAGCTTTATGCTGATACTGCAGCTAAGATAGGCATTGCTTTTGGAACCTATTTAGGCGGCGAGGGTAAGGTTCTTGTAGGTAGGGACTCGAGAGTTACAAGCTCAATTATAGAGAAAGCCTTTTGTTCTGGTTTAGCTTCCACTGGCATAGATGTCTACTCCACAGGTATGGTGCCCATACCTGTTGCTAACTTCAAGACTATGAAGGGGGACTTTAAAGCTGGAGCTTATATAACTGCCTCCCACAATCCGCCAGAGTACAACGGCATAAGGTTCAGAAGGAGCGATGGTACAGGCTACACAAAGGAAAATATGGAGATAAAGAAGATTTTCTTTGAAGGAGATTTTAAAACTGCATCATGGGATAAAATAGGTAAAATTTTCTCAATTGACACTGAAGCAACTTTGAAGGAGTATGAAGATTATTTATTGCCCAGATTTTCACCTGAAAGAAAACTGAAGCTGGCTATAGATTCAGGCAACGGTACTGCCAGCTTAACTGCTCCATATATTTTCAGGAAGCTTGGCTTTAAAGTTAAAACTCTTAATGCTCAGCCAGATGGAACCTTCCCTGGCAGACCCAGTGAGCCCAAGGCTGAGAATCTTAAAGATTTGATGACAGCTGTGAGAGAGATGAAGGCTGATTTTGGCGTAGCCTATGATGGCGATGCCGACAGGGCAGTTTTTGTTGATGATCTTGGCAGAGTTGTGCAGAATGAGAAGATTGGCATAATTGTGGCAAAGGAGATTCTGAGGGAGAGAGGCAGGGGAAGAGTTGTGGCAAATGTAGAGTGCTCCAGCATACTGGAGGAGGAGATTCCTAAGGCAGGAGGTGAGGTGGCGAGGGTAAGAGTTGGAGATGTCTTTGTGTGCGAGGCTATTAAAGAGCACTCTGCAATCTTCGCCATGGAGACATCAGCTCATTACTTCTATCCAGATTTCTACTATTTCGACGACCCGCTGGTGGTAAGCCTTAAGTTGGGCGAGATTCTCTCAAAGAGCAGCAAAAAGCTGAGCCAGCTGGCTGATGAGATACCCAGTTATCCCAAGACTCATAAAAACTATTCCTGTGCTGACAGCATTAAGTTCAAGGTCATGGAGAGGATAATTGAGAAGTTTGAGGCTCAGGGCTATAAGATTGACACCACCGACGGGGCAAGAGTGGTCTTTGAAGATGGCTGGGCTCTTCTCAGGCCCAGCAACACCACACCACTGATAAGGGCTACTGTGGAGGCTACGAGCGAGGAGAGGCTTAAGGAGCTTCTGAAGATGGTTAAGGAGGTCTTTGAGGAGGCAAAGAAAGAGGTGGAGTAGAAGGGCAATATGGGATTAAAAGGAGAGCAATATCGCCATCTTCTATACCGGGGAGAGTTCTCAGGTCAGGAAGAGAGCAGTAATTTTTAATGTTCACTATGTGGTAGGCACTGATATATCCACAGCCAAACAAAAATCCGAAGGTTCTCCTGTGTCAATCCACAAAAAAGTCCTGAATATAGCTGACAACAGGAGGAGTTATGTTGGGAGGTAAAATCCACAAAAAACTTAGATATGTCTTAGGAATGTTGTTTATCATTGCCCAGTTCATCCCTCTGGGAGCCTATCATTTTGTCGGGGAACCGTATATCACTGGCGGCCTTTATAACATCCTCTTTCCCCATGGTATCCTCAGTTTTATCCTGGGACTGAGCCTGATATCCTATGACACACTGAAACTGGAGAGGTTTATCAGGGTGAACTATCTGCTGATGTTCGGCGGCTTATTGATACTTCTTACGCCATATTTTATTCCGAGAGAATGCCTCCTGGGTTTTATCTACGGGGTAGATGGGGATTTCGACGTGGATGGGATTGACACAGGATTCCTTATAGGCCTTATCGGCATTTTTTCCGGAATGGTGGGTGAGGTCCTGACAGAACCGGATAAAATAAGCCATGGTAAGTGGGGGCAGGCGGGCTCTGCTATAGGTTTAATAGCATCCCTGGGAACTCTGGTGTTCTGGTTTATTCTTCTGTTTATCAACCCCTATGGGGGAAAAATAGAATTAGATTCCCTGGTTCCCATATCATTTATGGTCATCCTGGCGCTTATCGGACTCTTCTCCTCCTTGAGGTTGAAATCAACCGTCATGTTTGCGGTTTTCATCCTCTCCTTTATTCCCTTCGGATACTACATGCTCCTGACCCCGGGTATATTCAAATGGATAGGAATTTTCAGTGCCATGTACCTTCCCTCAGCAATACTTATGGCAATCAACAATCGTAAGGGTGAGGCTAAACAATGATTACAAATCTATTTCAGAGGTGTTCATCATACCTGCAATAGATATATGTGGGTGGAATAGGGTGTAACCTATATCATCCTAATTGAGATGGGAATTTTATATTCTGTATAATTGCTTAAGTTCTCCTCTTTCAAAATCCTTATCCTCAAAGAGATTCCATCGTCCAGATAAACCAGAAACCACCTATTTCTTAAGTAATACATGCCAAGAATTGATAGCGGTGAATAATAACCCTCTACATACCTGTAGACCTCAAACTTTCTTCCATCGTATTTGATCAGGGAGTAACTGTTGTCCATTAGGTAGTATTTTCCATTCCATACTATTTTAGCAGGGGTGATGTTGAATATATACCCTTTTTCTTCATATTGCCTGCGGTATTTGAAGTTTCTCCCAACATTCTCAAAAGTATCGCCGGGAAAATACAACTCTTTTAAGGTGCCATTGGTGTACATTTTACAGACCTTTACTGGTCCGGTTTTGCCGGGGGTGAAGCTGGAGTAGTTAATTATAAGTTCATAGTCTGGCTGGCTGATTATTTTCATAACATATATGCTCCCTGCTAATAATATGAGAATAATTATAATTCCAATATATAACGCTAAGTTTTTTATCTTAATTTTTCTCACCTCCCTGTGGATATATTATAGCTCAGTTTGTGTTATCTGGTAATTATTTCGCCTTATGTTGACACCTTCTTTTCGGCCCATGCCATAAAATTTCCAGGGCTTTAGCAAGGGAAACCAAAGGATAAATTTCTGGAGTGTCAGGTTTCAAGTTTTCTCCTGACCAGGCTTCCATACGGTCTGACGTGGTTGTAAAGGTGCAGGAACTTTCCTAAGTCTGAAAATTCATCTCTGAACCTCTTGTAAGTATCTATCCACCTTTCAACATTTATACAATTATTCCTGCGTAAATACGCCGATATTTCAGTATCATAGCTTCAACTTCTGCTTTACCCATAAAACTTCATCTCTGAGGTCTTCTGGATGACTGTTTTGCAGATAAAACACAACAAAGCCTAAAATATCAAAACCTTTATCCATGTGGATATTGAAGATAGTGATAGTATGGCGGCTTCCATTGATGAATTTGGTGTAACTGCTCTTATAGCGGTGAATGAAATCATTGAGCAGAGAAGAAAGTTGAAAGCTATTCTTGAGAAGTACGGAGTCACCAGAGTGGGAGAAATTGAAGAGAAAATCAGGAAGGGTGAAGTGCCTGAACACCCTGCCTATGAGGACTACCTCTCAGCTCTCGCCTATGAAAAAAACATCTCAGAGTTGAAGGCGCATACGAGAAAAGTACTGGAGGAGATGTAATTTTTGCTTCTGCTCACCCTTCTAGAGTTTTCCAGAATAGCAAGCAGCGAATTCAGCGATATTGTAAGGGGAGTGGAGGTTCACGATGACAGGCTCAGGCTATATCTCCAGCGTGAAGCGATATTGGAAGTCAGATATCCTGTTGAGAACAAGTATTCCTTTCACTTAAGGATAAATGATGAGATTTACAGAATAGACACCGCACCTCACCATCCAGGAATTCCCTCTTACCCAAGGCACATCCACTTTAAAAGAGAGGAAGTTGTTGTTGAAGATAGAATAACCAGCTTCGGCAATACACCTGCCGAAAATTTCCGGAAGGTTATGAGATGGATAAAAGAGTTGTTGGAAGAAAGAGTATAAATCATGGCAAGACTACTACTCAAAGAGTCCTTAGGAGTAGAAAAGTGTGTGTTATCTGGTAATTATTTCGCCTCATGTTGACACCTCCTTTTCGGCCCATGCCATAAAATTTCCAGAGGTTTCCTGAAATGTAGGATTAGAGGGTTTTATATAACCCCTGAGCTGGAATTTCAGGATATTTAAAGGCAGGGCTTCTAAATATTCTGATATGGTAATACCACTGGAGAAATTCATAAAGTCTTAAGAATTCTGATGTTTTCTGAATGACTTTTTTGCTGATAACACAGTATGAAAGCTTCATGAGGTTAGCCTTTTCCTGAGGGGCATGGGATTTCCTCCTATTGCTCAGGAGATTATAAGAATAAGGAAGCTGGGTCTTGAGAAGGCTAAAGGCTTAGAAAAAGCTATTGCCTGGCGGGAGAAGGATTATTTTAGGGAAGAGACTGTTGAGGCAGGTGTTATTATTCTTCCCACCAGAGGCTGCTCATGGGCCCATGCTGGCGGCTGCTCTATGTGCGGCTATATTTATGACTCTCTTGATGCTTCCCAGGAGGCTGTGCTCAAAAACTTCAGAGAAGCCTTTGAGAAGGTAAAGGATGTGAGATATCTCAAGATTTTTAACTCTGGCAGCTTTTTTGATGAGAGGGAGATTTCCAAAGAGACAAGAGAAGAAATTCTTGCTGCAGTTGATTCTGCTGAGAGTATAGAGAGGCTCCAGGTTGAGTCAAGGCCCGAGTTTATCACAGAGGCTGCTCTGATGCATTCCGTAGAGGTGTTCAGTAAAGAACTGGAGGTGGGAATTGGTTTAGAGACATCCAGCGATAAGATAAGGCAGCTTTCAATTAACAAGGGTTTTACCCTTGAAGATTTCAAGAGAGCTGTAAATCTCTGCAAAAAGCATGATGTCAAGGTTAAGGCTTACCTCCTGATCAAACCTCCCTTCCTTTCGGAAAAGCTTGCCATAGAAGATGCAGTAGCTTCGGCAGTGGAAGCCTTCAAACTGGGTGCAGATAGAATTTCTTTTAATCCAATGAATGTGCAGCGCTTCACTCTGGTTGAAAGGCTCTTCCTCAATAAGGAATATTCTCCTCCCTGGCTCTGGAGTGTTGTGGAAATTTTAAGGAGAGTTAAGGAAGAGGTTGATATTCCTGTGATTTGCAAGCCCACAGGAGCAGGAAAAGCCAGAGGGGCCAGTAACTGCAGGCACTGCAGCAGTGAAGTAGCCAGGGCTATTGAGAAATTTTCAATAACTCAGGATTTGAGCTTTCTCCAGGGCCTTAACTGTCAGTGCAAAGAAGAGTGGAGATTAAAGCTTATGTATGAGGAGATTATATCTTAATACTATGAGAATTAAGGGCAAGGTAGTTTTCCCAGGGATAGCTGAGGGGGAGCTTGTGGTTAGCGAGAAGGCTATTAGCTTTTTAGGCGGCGTTGATGCTGAAACAGGCGTTGTTAAGGAAAAGGGGCACCCTCTGGAAGGGGTATGCCTCAAGGATAAGATTCTTCTTCTTCCCAGGGGAAAAGGCTCTACAGTTGGAAGCTATGTTCTTTATCAGATGAAGAAGAATGGTGTTGCTCCCTCTGGAATTTTCTCTGTTCAGGGCGATGAGATGGTGGCAAGTGGTGCTATAATTTCTGAGATTCCCATGCTCTACGACCCGAGAGGTGAGTTGCTGAGCATGCCCTCTGGAAAAAAGGCTACACTTAACGCCAAGGAAGGTTACTTAGAGGTGCAGGATTGATTACTCTTGAAGAAGTCTATGGAGAGATTGGAAGGGGTTTTATTGTTCTTGACCACTCTATGAGGGGTGGCAATCTTATCTTGAAGGTAGTCCCCAGGTACGGCCATGAAATGAGCTTTAATATTGTTGAGGAGAGTCTTAAGAGGAAAAAAATTTACCCCTTTTATAGAAAGGTTGGTGAAAGCTACTATATCACTCTCGCTACTCGCAATGGTAGAGACTTCAGACTTCCCCCCTATGCTCACCTGTTGCTTCTGGCTGCAACTCTTGTAACTGTAACTCTTGCAGGCTATCTCCACTGGGCAAAGGGCGAAATTAAGGGCAGCCTTCTTTTTTCTATTGCACTTATGAGTATTCTCATGAGCCACGAGCTGGGCCACTACATCCAGGCAAGAATAAGAAATGTGAAGGCAACTCTTCCCTTCTTCATTCCAGTGCCCCCAAATATTTTTCCTTTTGGAACTATGGGGGCAGTAATAACAATGTCAGAACCTTTCAGAGACAGGAGTACTCTTATCAGAGTGGGCATAGCAGGCCCCATTGCTGGTTTTATCCTCTCCCTGCCTTTTATTTACTTCGGACTTGCTCACTCCACTCTTATACCAGCTGAGGAAGCCTACCAGGAGGATGAGATTGTTTTTGTAATGCCCCTTGCCATGCATATAATCTCAAGGCTTGTTTTTGGGAGTGTGAGCCCTGATATGAGTATTGATCCACATCCTCTTGCCATGGCAGGCTGGATTGGCCTCTTTGTGACCTCTCTGAATTTACTTCCTCTGGGTCAGCTTGATGGAGGGCATGTTATCAGAGCCCTGTTCTCTCGAAGATATCATACTATTTACAGAGGGTTTTTTGTTCTTCTCATTGTCATAGGTCTTTTCATCTGGCCGGGATGGCTATTCTGGGCTCTAATTGTCTACCTCCTGACAAAACTGAGGCATCCAGGGCCTTTAAATGATGTTTCTGAGCTGAGTACAGGCGAGAAGTTTCTCGGACTTGTTTATATTGCTATGCTTTTGCTAACCTTTGTACCTGTGCCTTTTATACCTGCCGAGGTTATGCAGACTGTTGTTGAGTAGAATTAACAGCAAGCTTGAAGCTGTTATTAACCTAGCCTAGGGCAATGTTCTCCCTTCTTCACGAGAAAATAAGACAGGGCTTAAAAGAGCTGGGCTTCTCTGAGCCAACAAGTATTCAGGCAGCAGCCATACCTGAGATACTCAAAGGTGAGCATGCTCTGCTGATTGCTCCCACAGGTATAGGCAAGACAGAGGCAGCTCTGCTACCAATCTTCAGCAGATTTCTTGAGAGGGAGAAAAAGAAGGGAGTTAGTATAATCTATGTTACCCCTCTCAGAGCCCTCAATAGAGATTTAATGCAGCGCCTGGAGTGGTGGGGGAAGAAGCTGGGAATAAAAATTGCTGTAAGACATGGGGATACAAAGCAGAGTGAACGAAGGAGGCAGACTTTAAAACCACCTGATATGTTCATAACCACCCCTGAGACCCTTCAAGCCCTTCTCACAGGCAAGGTGCTGAGGAGGCATTTAAAAGATGTGGAGTATGTTGTTGTGGATGAAATTCACGAGCTGGCAGAGAGCAAACGCGGCGCCCAGCTTTCTGCAGCTCTGGAGAGGCTCTACGCCATAACAAAGAGAGAGTTCCAGAGGATAGGGATAAGTGCAACCCTTGGTAACCCGGAGGAGATAGCCAGTTTTCTTGCATGGCAGAGGAAAGTAAAAATAATAAAGGCTACCCATCCCAGGGCTCTGAAAATTCAGGTGGAGTACCCAGAGCCAAGGAGGGAGGACAGGGAAATTTCAGGTAAAATACTCTCCAGTATCTCAGCTGCTTCCAGGGTCAGGAGAATTATTGAGCTGGTGAGGGAACATAACCATGTTTTAATCTTTGTCAACACAAGAGAGACTGCAGAAGCTTTAGCTTCCCGTTTCAAAATTCTTGAAGAGCCCATTGGAATTCACCACTCTTCTCTGTCTCAGGAGGTCAGAATAGCTACTGAGGAAGACTTCAAGAAGGGGAAGCTCAAAGCACTAATAGCCACCTCCTCTCTGGAGCTGGGTATAGATATTGGTAGTGTTGATCTGGTAATTCAATACAAGAGCCCGAGGCAGGTATCAAGGCTTGTGCAGCGAACAGGTAGAGCAGGACATTCTTTTGAAAAGGAGAGCAAAGGCGTTGTTATGGCTACAGACAGCGATGATATCCTTGAAAGTCTTGCCATTACAGAGATGAGTTTGAAGGAAAAAGTTGAGAGTGTTGAGCCCTGGGAGAAGCCTCTTGATGTTCTGGCTCATCAGCTCGTAGGCCTGGCCTTTGAGTACAAGAGGGTTAAGAGAGAGCATGCTCTTCTCCTCTTCAGGAGAAGCTACCCCTTCAGGGAACTCGAGGAAGAAGAGCTTGATGAAACTCTGAAGCTTCTATCTCAGCTTCGCCTTCTCTGGGTTGAGGATGAATATTTCGGAAGGACGAGGCGTTCTCTTGAGTACTACTACGGGAACCTTTCCACTATACCTGATGAGAAGAAATTTTTTGTTAAAAACTTTGCCACTGGCTCAAGGGTTGGAGTGCTTGACGAGCGCTTTGTTGCCAGCTATGCAGAGCCAGGTGCCAGGATAATCTTCAGAGGCTCCCCCTGGCGGGTTCTGAGTGTAAATCAGGATGAGGTAACAGTTGAACCTCTGGACAGAGTTGAAGGGTCAATTCCAAGCTGGGTGGGCGAAGAGATCCCTGTGCCCTATGAAGTAGCTCAGGATGTGGCAGAGCTCAGAGAGAAGGCCCTTAAGGAGGATGTAAAGGCTCTTGAGGCTCTGCCCTGCAGCAGCTATACTAAAAGGCTGGCGGTCTCAAAAATAAGGCACCACAAGCGAAAGGGAATTCCAGTGGGGCTCAAGAATAAGCTGGTGGTGGAGCACTTTGGTGCCTATGCTGTTATTCATGCCCCCTTTGGCCACAAGGTTAACCAGACTCTGGGCAGGGTTTATTCTATGATGCTCACCTCCCTTCTGGGGAGTAGTGTGGCTTTCAGGGGAGATGCCTACAGAATAATTCTTCAGGCACCCTTTAATTTTAAAAGGGAGAGTCTTGAAGAGCTTTTCAGAATATCTCCTGAGCTTGTTCAGCCCCTTCTGGTTTCAAATCTCAAGAGAACCTCTCTCTTCAGGTGGAAGTTTTCTCAGGTGGCCAAGCGCTTTGGGGTTATATCTAAAGATTTCTCTTATGCAGATGCCAAAAGGATGGACAGGGTAATAAGGGCCTATGAGGACTCTCTGGTGTATAAGGAAACCCTGAAGGAAATCTTCAGGGATAACCTCGATGTGGAAAAGGCTGAGGAGGTAATTGGAAGGATAGGCTCTGGAGAGATTGAAGTTGAGTTTGTTTCTCTTGAGGAGCCTTCGCCAATAGCTGAGCTGGGCTTTAAAAATTACGGTGAAGTTGTTGTTCCCGAGAAGGCTGAACGGCTCATAGCAAGAGCAGTAAAGAAGAGGATTAACGACAGAAGGATTGAGCTTTTCTGCCTCTACTGTGGTAAGTGGCACAGTAGCTTCAGGGTCAAGAACATACCGGAAGATATCAAGTGCGGCAACTGCTCGGCAAGAATGCTGGCTGTGCTCAAAGGCAGCGATAACAGAGAAGTCATAAAGCTCTACAGGAAGTTCAAGAGGGGTGAAAAGCTATCTTCAGAGGAGAGGCGGAAGGTCAGGAGTATGCAGACCTCTTCTCAGCTTTTCCTGTCCTACGGGAAGAGGGCAGTAATTGCTCAGGCAGGTATTGGTATTGGTCCAGAGGTTGCCAAGAGGGTTCTGGCAAGGGCAAGAGATGAGGATTCCCTCTACAGGGAGATTGTGAAGGAGGAGAGAAATTATGCAAGGACAAGAGTTTTCTGGGATTGAATTATAATAAATACTGTAGCTATAACAGGGCTTATAATCTGCTCAAATTCCTTATCCTTATTTTTCACTTCCTCAACAGTACTTCCGTTCCCCTTATTCATCAGTCTCCCACCATTATAACACTCCAACTTAAATCCCCTGTCACATCTGTTCCCTGACCCAGAGTAAACACCATCACTAAAACAATCGATATACTCGCACATTTACCGATTTTCATTCCAACCCACCACTGAACACCAGGAAGGCACTATAGATTTGTACAGTTGTGATATATATAATC
>CAZCRG010000048.1:0-7853 GCA_964501105.1 Candidatus Hydrothermarchaeota archaeon
CGTAAACCCCCTTCTTTATATTTAAGAATCTACGGCGATAGCCGTGGGGGTTTAGAAAGGGGGTGGAACCCCCTTCTCTACGAATAATTTTTATACTTTGGCATACTTTTTAGTGATATTATGATACGTCAGCCCATAGTAGCTGTTCTCGGTCACGTAGACCATGGAAAAACAACCCTTCTGGACAGAATAAGGGGTTCAGCAGTAGCCAGCAAAGAGGCTGGTGGCATAACCCAGCATATAGGTGCTACTGAGATACCCCTTGAGACCATAAAAGAACTCTGCGGTGGTTTAATAAAGCAGCTCAATCTCAAGCTCACAATACCCGGGCTTCTCTTTATAGACACACCCGGGCATGAGGCCTTTACAACTCTAAGAAAGCGTGGTGGTGCCCTCTCGGATCTTGCTATTCTTGTTGTTGACATCAATGAGGGTTTCAAGCCCCAGACCCTGGAGTCCATAGAAATTTTGAGAACCCACAAGACTCCATTTATTGTGGCTGCCAATAAGATTGATAAAATCTCTGGCTGGGTAGCTTATGAAAATTTCCCCTTTGCTCACAGCTTTTCCAAGCAGAATAAGAATGTTCAGCAGGTGCTGGAGAACAAGATTTATGAGATAGTGGGAAAGCTCTATGAGCTGGAGTTTCAGAGTGAACGCTACGACAGAGTCAAGGAGTTTGGGAAGCAGATAGCCATAGTGCCTTTAAGTGGAAAGACTGGAGAAGGCATTCCAGAGCTTTTAATGCTTCTAACAGGTCTGGCCCAGAAGTTTCTTGGCAAGAAGCTTGACATAGATACTGAGAAGCCAGCAAGAGGAACAATTCTTGAGGTTAAAGAGGAGGTTGGCCTTGGCGCCACTGTAGATGTGATAATATATGAGGGCAAGATTAAAGTTGGAGATACAATTGTGCTGGGAGGAAAGCGAGGGGTTATAACCACAAGGGTCAGGTCACTTCTCAAGCCCAAGCCCTTAGACGAAATAAGAGACCCGAGGTTCAGATTCAATAAGATTAAAGAGGTACATGCCAGTGCTGGAGTGAAGATAGCGGCACCCAATCTTGGCGATGCTCTTGCAGGTTCTCCTCTTGTGGTGGCAGGGAAGAAGGTCGAGAAGGCTGAAGAGGAGGTAAGGAAGGAGATTGAAGGTATTAAGGTTGATACTGAGAAGAAGGGCATTGTGGTAAAGGCTGATACTCTGGGCTCTCTTGAAGCACTGGTGAAGATGCTCACTGAGGCAAAGATACCCATAAGGTTCGCTGACGTTGGTGATATCTCAAAGAGAGATATTATTGAGGCGGAGGCTGTAAGAGAGGAGGATCCCTTCCTGAGTGTTGTTATTGGCTTCAATGTGAAAATGCTCAAAGATGCTGAGCAGAGGAGTCAGGAGAAGAATATCAAGGTTATCCTTGGGGATGTGATTTACAAGCTAATTGAAGATTATGAGGAATTTGTTGAGATGGAGAAGGCTCTTCAGAAGGTCAGAGAATTTGATATATTAACCAAGCCTGCCAAGATTGAGGTACTCAGGGGCTATGTTTTCAGGACCAGCAAGCCAGCAGTGGTTGGTGTTGAAGTTCTGGCTGGCACCCTGAGACCAAAGGTCAGGCTGATAAATATGAACAATGAAAAAGTAGGAGTTGTGAGGGGAATTCAGGAAAGCAATAAGAGTATAAGTGAGGCAACAAAGGGAATGCAGGTTGCAGTGAGTATAGATGGGGCTGTGGTAGGGAAAAATTTAAATGAAGGTGACATACTTTTTACAGATATTTCTGAAAACGAGGCAAAACTAATAAACCAGAAGTATAGAGAGTTTCTCAAAGAAGATGAGGCTGAAGCCTTTCAGGAGTTTCTCAAGATTAAAAGGAAAGATAAGCCCTTCTGGGCAATAGGTGAGATTTAAAGGAGGAATAGAATGGCAAAGATGGTAATTTCTGACCCAGAGAGTGGGAAAGCTTATAATATTGAACTGGATGACAAGAAAATGGAGAGCATTATAGGGAAGAAGATAGGCGATACCATTAGCGGCGACTTTCTTGGCCTTAGTGGTTATGAGATCAAGCTAACAGGAGGAAGCGATAAGGATGGCTTCCCCATGCGAAAGGATGTGCCAGGGATGAGGAGACCAAAGATATTAATGCGCCGGGGTCCTGGCTATAGGCCCAAGGAAAGAGGTCTGATTAGAAGGAAGAGGGTTAGAAGCAACACCTATGTGAAGGAGATTGCCCAGATCAATGCTGTTGTTGTGAAGAAGGGAAGTAAAGACCTTGAAGAGATTATTGGAGCACAGAAGGAAGAAAAGTAGAAGGGAGAGGATAGTATAGCCCAGTCAGAGATAAATATTGGATTGGTTGGTCATGTAGACCACGGTAAAACCACGCTTACATATGCCCTCTCGGGTAAGTGGACAGATGAGCATAGCGAGGAGCTAAAGCGTGGTATATCGATCAGGCTGGGCTATGCAAATATTAGCTTCAGAAAGTGTGAAGAGTGTGAATATTATACTACTGAGAAAAAATGTCCTAAGTGTAAGGGTAAAACAAAATTAATACGCAATGTAAGTTTTGTTGACTCCCCGGGGCATGAAACCCTTATGGCAACAATGCTCAGCGGCGCCGCTATAATGGATGGAGCAATTCTTGTCATTGCTGCCAATGAGCCCTGCCCTCAGCCCCAGACTAAAGAACATCTCATGGCTCTGGATGTCATAGGGATTAAGAATATTGTAATAGTGCAGAATAAGATTGATATTGTAAAGAAGGAGAGGGCAATTGAGAACTATGAGGAAATTAAGGAGTTTGTTAAGGGCACTGTGGCAGAGAATGCCCCTGTTATACCAGTTGCCGCGCAGCACAAGGCAAATATTGACGTTTTAATTAAGGCTGTTGAAGAATTTATCCCCACTCCTGAGAGAGATAAAAGTAAGCCCTCCAAAATGTACATTGCAAGAAGCTTTGATGTAAATAAGCCGGGCACAAAGCCCGAGGATATTGTTGGCGGTGTTGTTGGAGGCTCTCTTATTCAGGGTGTGCTCACTGCTGGGGATGAGATTGAGATCAGGCCCGGGGTTAAGGTTACAGAGGAAGGAAAAACAAAGTGGCAGCCTCTTGAGACAGAGGTTGTTTCTCTATATGTGGGCTCAAAGAGGGTTAAGAAGGTTCATCCCGGTGGACTCATTGGCATAGGAACAAAACTTGACCCCAGCCTGACCAAAGCTGATGGGCTCTCTGGTCAGGTCCTTGGGAAGCCTGGCACTCTCCCGCCTACCCTGGAGAGCTTCACCATGGATGTCCATCTTCTTGAGCGTGTTGTTGGAACCAAGGAGGAGCTTGAGGTGGAGAAAATTAAGACCAATGAGCCTCTGATGCTCAGCATTGGCACAGCCACAACAGTAGGGCTTGTGCTCAGTGCCAGAGATGATGAGGCAACAGTAAAACTCAAGCTCCCTGTGTGTGCTGAGGAGGGAGACAGGGTAGCAATATCCAGGCGCGTGGGAGGAAGGTGGAGACTGATAGGTTATGGACTCATTTCGGATTATTAATTAGGTTTATATATTTTTAGTCCTTTCTTTAATTAAGTTTATAACTTTTATTGCATATTTTTTCATATGGCTAACACTTTGAATGTGCTTGTAACTGGTTCAAAGGAATTTCCAATGGGTACAAATAGAGGAGATGACCCTTTACCCTCTGGTGGAATTGAGATATATATAGAGAAGCTTGTGGAAAATTTATCAAGAGATGAGGAAATTAGATTTATAATAATAACAAGAAAGTTCAGTCAAACTAAAAAGCATGAAATATCTAATAATATTGAAATTTACAGAGTTCCTTGGATAAAAGGTTTTTACTTCAGGAATATATCCTTTAACTTTTTTTCATTTTTGAAAGCTCTAAGATTGGATTTTGATATAATATTCTCTCAGGGTATTTTTGCAACTTTATTTGGTATATTTCTGTCAAAAATAAAAAATAAACCAATTATTGGTGTTGCTCATGGTAAGGCTTCTTCCCAGCCTCAGTATAATATATTAATAAGAAAAATTCTGGGTTTAATTGAAAGGTTTGTTTTTAGCAATGTCGATCTTCTGCTATGCCTATCAGAAAACGAGAAGAAAATTTTTGGTAGGTATGCGAGGAATGTAGAAGTTATACCGATAGGGATAAACCCTGATTTATACTATACGTCAGATAAAGAAAAATATAAGGAAAAATTTGGATTAAGTGGAAGGATAGTAATTACTTTTATTGGCAGACTATTAAAAGTTAAAGGCGTAGATTATCTTATTGATGCTCTTGTAGAGGTTGATAGAGATTTTGTTTGTTTAATTGTTGGTTCTGGAAAGGAAGAGGAAGAATTAAAGAAAAAAGTTAGAAATAAAAAATTGGACCATAAGATTAGGTTTCTTGGATTTAGGAATGATATCCAGGATATCCTAAAGGCAACAGATATATTTGTATTACCAAGTTTTTCAGAAGGATTATGTTTATCACTTCTGGAAGCTAAAGCCTCTGGTTGCGCCTGTATTGTATCTGATATAGGTTTATCTGTGAAAAAAAATGTTAATGCGTTAGTTTTTAAACCAGGTGATAAAGACAACCTTAAAAATTTAATAGTCAAATTGATTGATGACAGTGATTTAAGGAAGAAACTAAGTGGTGAGGCAAGAAGAGATGTTGATGAAAATTACAACTGGGATATTATAGTTGAGAGGTATTCAAAAATGTTCAAGAAATTTTTTCAAAAATAAATTTTTCTACAGCTTAGTTCAAAGTTTTGTCATTAAAAAATCATGGAGTTATCTTTGCCCATTTCTTCTTCAGCATCTCCAGGAACTCTTCCTCGCTTACTGTGTCTCTGAATTTCCTTATTTTCCTGACGGAATCTCCTATTTCTGGAGTGGCAATTGCTGGGAATCCGGCATACTCCACTGGGGCGCAAATAGGCTTCGGGATTTCCCTGCCCTCCTTTCTTGCAATCTCCAGCCACAATTACTCATAGTCAAAAGTGTAGAATTTAGAGAGATATGTTTACGCCGGGGAGGAGATTTGAACTCCTGAGCTCATAAGAGCACCAGATCTCAAGTCTGGCGCCTTTCCGGGCTAGGCTACCCCGGCAGAATTCCTATGTTCATGAAGAGATAACCTCAATAACTTATTTATAAAGGCATATAAATTAATATGCCTCTAACACCTTTTCACCTTGGACCTGCCCTTCTTCTCGGCCTAATCTTCAGAAAAAGGCTGGAGCTCGCCCCACTTCTAATATCCAGTGTTGCACCTGACATAGAGCCTCTCCTTGTAATGATTCTAAATCTGAACTATCCCCTTCACGGCTTTCTACACACTTACCTCGGAGGAAGTCTCCTTGCTGTGCTGCTCCACTTTAGTGCTGAACGCACAAAAATAATTAAAGCCTCCTTTATATCCTCCCTTCTTGGAGTTTACTCCCATATTCTCCTTGACTCCTTTCTCTACTACGATATAACCCCCTTTTTTCCTCTGGAAATAAACCCTTTTCTTCATAGGCTGAGCTTCTTTGAGGTATATGCAATATGCTCAATCATGTTACTAATTGCTGCTCTTCTACTGGTAAGTCATAAATATGCAGGTTTACCAAATGAAAATGAGGTATAAGAATGAAGTGTATGCTCATCGGTTTAGGTCAGGCTGGAGGTAAAATTACAGACAAGTTTATGGAGTATGACAAAGGCGGTAGAGCCACAAGGATATACAAGGCAGTGGCAGTTAACTCTGCCAGAGTTGACCTGGCAGGACTGAAAAATGTCCCAAAGGAAAACAGAGTTCTCATAGGTGAGACTGTTGTAAAGGGCCATGGCGTTGGAGCAGATAACCGCCTTGGAGCTGAGATTGCCAAAAAAGATATAGACAAGATTATGAATGCCATAGCTCAGGCAGGCACAGAGAATGTGGATGCCTTCCTGATAGTATCCTCCATGGGGGGCGGCACAGGCTCGGGCTCAGCACCAATTGTGGCAAAGCATCTCAAGAAAGCCTACTCTGAGCCAGTATATATTCTTGGGGTGCTGCCTGCCGACAATGAGGGCGGAGTTTACCTTCTCAATGCAGCCAGAAGTCTCAAAACTCTTGCGAAATATGCTGACGCTTTAATTCTTGTGGACAATGGAGTTTTCCTCAATCCAGGAGAAAGCCTGAAAGAAGCCTATGCCAGAATAAACAATGAAATTGTAAAGCGCTTTGATGTACTATTCAGGGCTGGCGAAATAGTGTCACCTGAGCAAATTCCTGAACTCGTTGTTGATGCCAGCGAGATAGCAAATACTATAAACGGCATGGAGGTCTGCACTATTGGCTATGCCTCAGAGAGGCTGCCCAAGAAAAATCCTCTTAAAAGCACTCTATCTCTGCTGGGCAAGAAAGCTGAAGGCGAAGAGGATAGAGCTTCAAGAGTGCTCCAGCTTGTTACCACTGCTGTTAAATCCCAGCTTCTTTTACCCTGCGACTTTAGGTATGTCAGAAAGGCTCTTGTGGTAGTGGCAGGGCCGCCTGAGGAGCTCTCAAGGGTAGGTCTTGAAAACTCCAAGGAATGGCTTGAGACAACAATCAAGGGCAAAGAAGTCAGAGGAGGCGACTACCCTGTGCCAGGAAGTGAATATATTGCTGCCTGCGTTCTGATTTCAGGCATAACAGGCTCAAAAAAGATAAATGACCTCTTCGAAAGGGCAAAGAATATGCAGGAGATAATAACAAAGGGTATGACAGAGGAGGAGTATGAGAGATTAAAGCACACTGCCCAGCTCATGGGTGATATTGAGGACCTCCCTCTTGATGAAGACTAACCTATATACCTTCTCCTGAGGAATACAATTAATGTAAGAACAAAGGCAAACGCTGTGGCAGAGAAACTTCTCAGTGGCTTTTCCTCCTCTTTTTCAGGCAGTACCACAACTCTAATTTCGTCCTCAGCCTCAGCACCTTTATTGTCTATAACCTTGAGCTTAATCAGGTGCTCTCCCACAGGAAATTCATAGCCGAAGTTCTCTTCAGTGCTTATAATTCTCCCCTGGAAGCTCCACTGGTAGCTTATTATCTCTCCATCAGGATCATAAGATTGAGAGGCTGAGAGATTTGCAATTTCGCCCAGGGTGAGATTGAGGTCTTCACCAGCCTCCGCCACAGGGGGAAGATTTACCTCTTCCTTCTCCTCAGAGGGTAATACTTTAACTGTGACGCTATCCATAGAGGTTGCTCCCTTATCGTCTCTCACCTTGAGGATAATCACATGCACCCCTGGCTCCAGCTTTACTGAGAAGGCAGGGTTGTAGCTGAGAATCTTCTCTCCCTCCACCCAGGTGTAGGAGATTATCTCGCCATCCTCGTCATAGGAATCCAGAGCTGAGAGCACCACCTCCTCATCTTCCTTTACAGTTATATCCTCACCTGCACTTGCGATGGGAGGTTTATTCTTCTCAGCCTCAGGCTTAGCTTCGACAGCCTCCTCAACAATATCACTCGCCCCATAAACATAGTAGCCCTGCTTTGACACATAGCCCAGAATCGCTGCATCATTGGCAATGCCGTCTGAGTCAAAGACAAGGCACTGCACACCTTTAAATTTTGCAGGTACAACTTCAGCTTTAATGTCATCTTTTGTATAGCTTGACAGAACCTTACCTTTTGCGCTCAGGGCGTATATTTTACTCCCTACAGCCAGAATATCATCTCTAATTCCATCGCCATCAAAGTCGCATTTAGAAATTGCTACGGAGTTGTAATACTTCCAGATTATTTCCCAATCTGAGTTGAAAACAGTAAAATCATCATTCACATCACCATCGCCATACTTGACAGCAAACTCATCTTCTACCCCATC
>CAZCRG010000048.1:7953-11953 GCA_964501105.1 Candidatus Hydrothermarchaeota archaeon
AGTCTTCTGAAAGGTATATACAGAGAAGCCTCAGAACCTCCTGAGTACAGATAAAAACTCAGCCCTGCTCCTAGGAGAAACTGTGTACCATAGCTTTCAGTCTGAGCCTCCACATAATCAAGAATTTTACTATCACTGTCGGAAGGAAGCACAAGCCCTGTTTCCCAGCTAAGAGTGAGGTTGTCAGCACTAACTACCAATGGCAATGCTATGAGAACTACTGCTATTGCCCTGATTAAAGGAAGCATAGTTACCTTAATATATCTGCAATGAGTATAAAGCTTACCATGCTCAGAAGTCACCTGATAAATCTTTTCCTGACAGTCATAGCTATTTCTGCTCTTGCCTATGCAGTTCTCTCAGCTGTGGAGGAAAAAGCTGGGCTTTATCTCCTGGCTATCCAGGCCCTTCTTGGACTCTACTTAATCTATGCCTTCTTCACAACACTTATAAAGAGCTACAGAGAGTGGCGCTACCAGCCATCTCGCCTTAGATAGCTAAAGGCTCTTTTTTACAAGCTCTGGTATTTCCTGGGGAAGCCTTGCCACTTTTGCTCCAGCCTTCTCGAGTGCCTCAATCTTACCCTGAGCCGTGCCTTTACCTCGTGATATTATTGCTCCCGCATGGCCCATTCTCTTCCCTTCAGGTGCTGTAATCCCAGCTATATAGCCAACCACAGGCTTGCTCATCTCCTTTATATACTCAGAGGCCCTCTCCTCGGCATCGCCGCCTATCTCACCTATGAGAACAACTGCCTCAGTCTCCGGGTCTCCCTCGTAGAGCTTAAGAGCCTCAACAAAGTCTGTTCCAACAACAGGGTCGCCGCCTATGCCCACCAAACTGCTCTGGCCAAGATTGGCTTCTGTAAGAGTTAGAGCAATCTCGTAGGCAAGAGTTCCACTCCTGGAAACTATACCAACTTTGCCCGGTGTGAAGACCTCAGCAGGCATTATTCCCAGCTTGCTCTTGCCAGGTGCTATCACTCCAGCAGTATTTGGACCAATTACTCTAACACCCTTAGCCTGAGCATAGGCCTTTATTTTCAGGGCATCGTGCACAGGAATGCCCTCAGTAATAATAACCACCAGCTTCAGATGCTCTATGGCTTCAAGGGCGGCATCAAGAGCAAAGGGAGCAGGAACAAATATCACACTGGCTGTTGCTCCAGTGGCATCAACAGCCTCAGCCACTGAGTTGTAAACCTCCACGCCATGCACTTCTTTGCCCGCCTTTCCAGGGGTAACTCCTGCCACAACCTTTGTACCATAGTCCAGCATGAGTTTTGTGTGAAAGCTTCCCTGGGAACCAGTAATTCCCTGGACTAAAACTCTTGTTTTCTCATCTATGATGATGCTCAATCTCTTCCCTCCTCTGCCGCAGCTATGGCAAGCTTTGCTGCCTTAATCATATCCCTCTCCACTTCATAACCCTTCTCCTTAAGAAGAGCCACACCCTCCTCCTCTTTTGTGCCTCTCAGCCTCACAACCAGGGGCTTCTCTATTCTCTCTGAAGCCTCAATAATACCCCTTGCTATCTCGTCGCACCTTGTTATTCCTCCGAGGATATTTACAAAAATCACCTTAACCTGGCTATGAGAGGAAACCTTCTCAAGAGCTTTCCTCATTATCTCGCTACTCGCTCCTCCTCCAATATCAAGGAAATTAGCAGGTTCTCCTCCAAGGTGCTTTATTGTGTCCATAGTTGCCATGGCCAGACCTGCGCCGTTAACTATACACCCGATATTGCCAGAGAGCTCAACATAGGGCAGGTCCTTTTTCACATCAAAGTCCTGTCTGAAAAGGGCATCTTCATCGATTACAAGCTTGGCGTCAGCTGCAAAAACTCCCTCCTCGGCAATGACCAGAGGGTTTATCTCTGCCAGCTGAGCATCCTTCGCCTCAAAAACTCTGTAGAGATTTAAAAGTATGGAGCTCACTTTCTTAAATTCCTCAGCCTCAAGACCAAGTTTTGAAGCAAGCTCTCTGGCAGCATAGGGATAAAGGCCAACAAAAGCATCCACATGTCTGGAAAAAATCTTCTCCGGGCTTAGCCTTGCCACCTCCTCAATCTCCACACCACCTTCACTGCTTACCATGAAAACAGCTTTTCCATCTGCTCTATCTATTGTAATCCCGGCATAAAGCTCCTTTTTTATCTTCAGCTTCTCCTCCACAAGGAGCTTCTCAACCTTTAAACCTTTAATCTCCATACTGAAAAGCTCTCGTGCCTTTGCTTCTGCCTCTTCAGGCGAGGAGGCAAATTTTACACCGCCTGCCTTTCCTCTTCCTCCCACACCTACCTGAGCCTTAAGCACAACCTCGCCAAACTCTTCTGCTATCTTCGAGGCTTCTTCAGGCTTCTCAGCTACCTTACCCCTGGGCACAGGTATTCCAAAGCTGGCAAAAATCTCCTTGCTCTTATACTCCAACAGGTTCATGGTAATGCCTCGATGATTTTAACAGAAGATAGCTCAACCTTCACATTGTTAAAGCTTTTTTCCATAGGGTAACTTCAGGAGGATTTACACTGGGTTTACCTACTATAAAATATAAAAAAATTTTTTTCCTTTTCTGACGTGAAATATTTTCCTAAAGAAGAAAAGTAGGATATCCTATTTTTTAAAAACCAAGATTAGTGGTGATTAATTGAAATTTAATGATTTGAATCTGACACAGGAAGTTGGAAAAGCTATAGACGATATGGGGTTCGAAACAACAACATATATCCAGGGAAAAGTTCTCCCCCTTGCCCTTCAGGGAAAGGATGTAATTGGCCAGGCACCGACAGGCTCAGGGAAAACTCTTGCCTTTGCAATTCCCATAGCAGAGATGGTAACCCCTGGGCAGGGGGTTCAGGCTCTTGTTATATGCCCCACCAGGGAGCTAACACTCCAGGTTACTGAAGTCATGAGGGAGACCTGCAAGTACAGAGAGCTTAATGTCCTCCCTGTCTACGGCGGAGTAGCAATTCAGCCCCAGATAGAGGGTTTGAAGAGGAGTGAGATTGTTGTTGGAACCCCTGGAAGGCTTTTAGACCACATGCGAAGGGGAACACTGCGCCTTGACAGAATAAGAATTCTCGTCCTCGATGAAGCTGACAGGATGCTTGATATGGGATTCATCAATGATATCCAGCAGATTGTGCGCAGGACGCCAAGGAACAGGCAGACTCTCTTCTTCTCTGCAACCATACCAAAGCCTATTCGCAGGTTTTCCCAGCGATTCATGAAGGACCCAATTCACATCAAGCCAAATGGCAGTGAAGATAAACCAAAAATAAATCAGTCCTATATTGAGGTCTCAGATGAGCATAAGTTCCAGCTACTCCTTGCATTGATTGAGAGCCATAAACCAGAATCTGCCATTATCTTCTGCAACACCAAGATTGAGGCTGACCTGCTTGCCAACAATCTCAAGGAGAACAACATCAGGGCTCTTGCTATCCATGGTGACCTCAGCCAGGCGAGAAGAGATAGGGTCATGGAGGACTTCAGGAGGGGTGAGATTAAATTCCTGGTTGCCACTGATGTAGCATCAAGGGGTCTTGACATACCTCATGTGAGCCATGTATATAACTACGACATACCTCAGGACCCTGATGACTATGTACACCGTATTGGCAGAACTGCAAGGGCAGGAAGAGAAGGAATAGCTGTCTGCCTCTTGAGTCCATCTGACCACAACAATATGCGCAACCTCCATCAAAAGCATCCAGATTTAGGACCTGAAGAGTTCGACTTTGATCCCTACAGCTATCCCTCCATGAACAGAAGCCTTAGGTCAAAATTTCCCAGGAGAGGCTACCATCCAAAAAAGAGTAGCACCAGGCATAGGAGGGACTTCAAGCCCAGGCGCAGCTCAAGACCAAGAAACACAAAAATATCTGAGGGGCACAATCCACCTGGCTTCTAAATATTTCTCCAATATTTTTATAAATCCAGAGGAGAAACTTACCCCAGGGTGAAGAGCTTGAGAGTTGCAGTCATAGATTACGACAGGTG
>CAZCRG010000049.1:0-11854 GCA_964501105.1 Candidatus Hydrothermarchaeota archaeon
GTAGAGGTGCTTGGAGGGCTTTGCGGGTATGCCTGCAAGCCTTCGCCTGAAGATGAAGTCTTTGCACGTGCAGGCTACTCCGTACAGCTTTCTGCCCTGATATGTAGCTCCGAGATCCCAGAGCATCAGTCTGTATCCCTTTGTTACAGCAACAGCCCTTGTGCCGTTCACCTCATAATTCTCAAGCTCAACATTGTAGCTTCTATCCTCTATCTTTGCATCTCTGGAATCTTCAACCTCAAAGGAGGCCACCACCAGGCCTTTAACCTCCTCAAGCATAATACCACCTCTTAAGAAAGAGTAGATACTCTTAAAAAGAGCACAGAGAGTAAAGTGCTCACCCGCAGAAGCAGGTGCTACATTCTCTTCCAGCATCGGCGAGCTTGCAGGTGTGTAGCCCAAGCCTGAGAAGCAGAGAGCACTCGGCAAGTATGTCTCCATGAGGTGTTATTCTGAGAGAGTTGGGAAGAGTTCTGTGTATAGCTGAAAAATTAGAAGGTTTCATAAACATCCTCCAGCTCATAGTTGTAATAACTCTCTTTCAGCTCTCTCTTCTTCACATCACCGAAGGCTCTCTCAAAGGGCTCGGTAGCCTTGAGACACCCCTCGCCTTTGTAACCTTTCGCTTCTATCTTCACCTCACCGTCTCTGGTTATCCTGATTATTATCTTCCCCATGCTCACCACCTCTCTGCAAGTTCCAAAACAAGCACTCCATTCTCCTCACTCATGTTCTCAAGCTCGAAGCCCTGCTCCTCTGCAACTGCAAGAGCGAGCTGCTTGGCGTACTCCCTCCTGAGCTTTGAGAGCCCTTTGCCGAGCTCACTTTCAACATACCCTTCCCAGAAGTCCGCCTCCAGCTCGTAGTGGTCGCTCTTATATACAACAGCTACATCATAAGGGCCATTGAGTCTTATTACATAGTCCGCTTGCTTATCCTTGTATCCTCTGGCAACTGCATTCTCAATTAGATGATAGCCGAGGGCTTCTACTGCCCTCTTCAGGATGTTTGTATCTCTAATTTTTAGAGATACAGAAACAAAGTGGCTCACACAACCACCTCCTTATAAAATACTCCTAAAATTTAGATAGGGGCTTCCAGCAGGGCTTTAACTCTGCCAGAGGTAGGCTTTACAACCTCCTCAATATCTTCAGTTTTACCCTTCTCCATGGCATCTATTATGCCTTTCATTACATGTAGTCTTGCAGAGTGCTTCTCTGCCATGCCAAGCTCTGTGGCTAGTTTCTCTACATCCTTCACTCTTGCCCTGAGAAACTTCAGCCTTCTTCTTGTCACCTTTGCCCTTGCAGCCTCTCTGAGTTTCTCTGCAAGTTCTACTATCTTCTTCTCGACCTCCTCCTCAACGCTTGCCACCATCTGCTCCCTGACAGCCTTTACCTCCTCAGCAACTTCTCTGAGCCTGTCGTCTCTGAGTTTTCTGGCACTCTCCTCAATGTAGTTCTCGAAGAGCTCTGGAGCAATCCTCAGCGGTATTAAGCCAATAGTGACACGGTCTGCTATCGCTGGAATCTCAATGTCTGATAGGCTCATACCCTTCTCCTGGAGGTACTCCTCAAGAACATCCAGGTACTCTGGATCAATCTTTGCACTCTTCCTGACCCCTTCAGGGATCTCCCTGTGGTAGAAGAAAGCCCTGAGCTTCTCTTCATACTCACGATACTCTTCTCTGAGCCTCTCTACCTCACTGAGAAATGCTGGCGCTCTCTTTGTTGGCACTAAGTACATGCCGTCAGCAATTTTAACCGCATGTTCACTCAGAATCCCTGTATAATATCTGGCTGCAAGTCTCTTTAGTCTGTTCCTGAAGTAACCAGTTACAGTGTCTATGATTTTTTTGCCTACAGGTGTACTTTTAAAGACTTCTGAAAATCTCAATTGTAGTACAGCTGGCGAAGGTAAGCGGCTCAGTACAAGGAAGCCCTCGACAACAACTGTGCTCTCTGAAACACTGGTTTTTTCAAGCCTTTTCAACTCTTCCACCACCGTATCAAAGAGCTTCTCAGTGCTTTTACTGTCATATCCCAGCTCGTGGCTGTTCCTGACAGCCACTGCAACATCCATGTACTCAGGCCTGTCATTGAACACTGCGTACTTCTCGGCATCTATTTCAGTCCTGTCAGCAACCACAGCCCTGAATATCACTACACCTCCGAACACCGGATGTTTTCTGCTTCCGTGTGAACGCCTGTGAAGAATTAGCCCCTCAAAGGGCTTCTTCACCCACTCTGAATCTCTGTAGTAACCTACCACCGGTGCTCCGTTGACCCTGGGAGAATCTCTGTCAGTATAAGCCACGATTATTTTCGTCTCTCCGTCAAAGTATCCTCTCAGCAAGTTTGACACGTATTTTCTGTGCTTCCTGCTGACAATCCAGGCCTTCCGTGAAGAGTCCCACCTTGCGGAGCACCTTGTTTTGAGTATCTTTGAAACCTCTGGTGCAAAGGGAAACCTGACAATGAGTTCTGAGCCATTTTCAACTATCTGAGCATTCTCGTTCCTGAAAACAACTTCAGACATTCGAACCCCTCCTACAGCACATAAGGTGTGTGGAATCTTATCCTGACAACTTTGTCAGGGTGTAGCTTTGCAAATGCCACACCCATGGCGAAGATGATTGGCGGAAACGTAATTGCAACCTCTTCCTTACCTGCTGCAAGCAGCATGATCATCGCTTCGAGGCTGTCGTCTTTTGCCTCAAAGTAGCTCTCCAGAACCTTGCTGAAGGGCTTGAATATGCGAACCCTGATTTCTCTGCCTCCACCCTCCTCGCGGAGGGAGATTACAACTTCACTGCCCTCCTTGCTCTTCTCGTAGGCAATGTCCTCCGGGTTGCAACCCTCTAAAGGTTTGTAGTTATCAAGCTCTGCTATACCCTTCTCGCTGGCAAACAGCCCGGCTTTGAAGAAAGTGGCCATCAACACGCCGCCGAGAGGATCTCCATAAACCTTGAGGAACACCATCTCTGTCATGTTATACAGCACTCCGAGGGACTCGCTGAGGAAGCTATCAGCCTCAAAATGATTGGCTGGGGCATAATCCTCAGTATTCTCTCTCAAAATTGATTGAGCGGGAGCTTCCATAAACACTGTTTTCGCCATACGCCCACCTCCTATAGGTGTTTTCAAAAGGAGTAGCTACTCCTTTCTTTAAAAAGGAATCATGAGGAAGTTGAGGGAGCCTTCACTGTGTACCTCTCATCAACCAGAAGCTCACACATGCAGTCACCGCACAACCCTGCAAGCCCTTCTTTGAGCAACCTCTCTGCCTCCTCTAAAGTGTCAGCAAGAACATAGAGATTTGAAACCCTCCAGTTGCAGCTCCCGCACTTGAAATCTTCTCTAGAAAACTTAAACATCTTCATAAGCACCCCACCTTACACAAAACACTGCTCTCACCTCCTGATGATCCTTCTTGAGCCGCAGTATATGCAAACCTGAATGGGCTTGGAGTTATAGGTCAGGCCACAGCTCCGACAGTGGTACATCTGGAGGTTTTTTCTCCTGAAGCTGTGCTGCAAAAGCTTCATCACACCACCCCTCTCCATATATCATTCTGAAGTAGGTAGCCACGCGCTGCAGTCTTCTTCGCTCAGTTCTACTTCTGGATGAGCAATCTCTGAGAACCCACCCTCATAGCATATTCCTGCAACACTTTCATCCAGAATATGTTTTTCCTGTTGAGGCATCAAACTCTTTTCAATATAATTCTTGCAGGTTTTGCAACATCTTTTTATATTGCTCATATAACCACCTCTTTGAACCCTTTCAAACTTTTCTCCCACAGCCACTCCTTCAGCTCTCTGAGCAGACCCTCCTCATACTCGCTCAGGCTCTCCACATCGCAGAGCTCTGGTGGTGGCTCTATCCCAAGCCTCCTCATGGTCTTCTGAAAAAGGTAACTGTATATTCTCACATACTCACTTCGCAGTGGCACTGCAAGGCTGGCGGAGTAGAGGTATGCCAGCGCCTCCGCATCGGTTGCTTCCCCCTCCCTCTGCTTGAGCGCCTGCTCGGCCCTCTGCAGGTGAATCTCCTTTTTTATAAGCTCTTTGATTCTCTGCACCATCTCAATAGCCTTATCTCTGTTAAGGTCTGCAACCATGAGAACCTCAACGAGGAGTTCCTGTTTCACTGAGGAGTTCCTGTTTCACTGGTTTGTTCCTATTTGCTTTTTGTAATATTATAAGAGTGTTAGCAGCTATTAAAAGAGGAGAAGTCATAGATATCACCTTATTTTTTCAGAAATCTCTCCAGGGCGGTGATAGCCCCATCAACGTGAATGTCAACATGCTCAAGCTCTGGCATACCGTCTGCCTCCTCTCTGTGCTCAGGGCAGTGCTCGGCGTTGCACCTTGCCATCTGCAACTCCTTCAAAGTCTGCCCCAGCCCCCTGTATGTGAAAACTCTGTTCTTGGCTGTTCTGTACCATGAGTAAAGCATGTCCTTGAACTCTTCCCTGCTCATTCCATTGAGATGCCTGACCTTAGCCTCCACTTCAAGGAGGACAACCCCTCTGTAATGCAGGACACACTGGGTGATGTCCTCATTGCTTGGCCATATAGCTATTTTTACCTCGTAGTATCTGTCAATCAGACCCTCCTCCACCAGAACATCTCTTATGGCGTCAAGGAGACAGTAGAACTTGTCCGCAATCCTCCCGTGGAGGTGCTCTGCAAACTTTTCCGGCACGCACTTATCCCCGCAATCCCTGAACCACATCCTGTAGATGTCATCAAGAGTCATGCCATCTGACTGATAATGCACCTCCTTAAGCCACTCCATGGCTTTTTTAAAGAGAATCTCCTTTAACTCAGCTTCTTCCATCGAAACCACCTTTAGTGAAACACAACCTCAACAGTGCCCTCCTGATCTATGCTGCTCCTGTCCTCAACGAAAATCGCCTTACCGCACTCAGGGCAGACTATCTCTGCTGAAGGTGGCAGGTATTTAGATGATCTCTCCAGCTTGATTTTGATTTCTGCACCGCAATCCGGGCAGAACATGCTTCATCACCTCCTCACTTCCCCAGCAAATACATCCCTGGCCATGCGAGCACAACTGCACCTGCCAGCTTGAGAACCACAGAGATAACCGCTGGAATTATGATGTCGGGGTTGAGCGTGCTTGGCAGGCTGAACTGCAAAAGGAAGGCCATTAACGGTAGCATGTAGCTCATCGCAACATAGGTTAGCAGTGCCGCACCGGCGAGAATTCTGACTACCCCTGCTATCAGCGCTATGTCGTCCTCTGGCAGGTGCACATTCTGCATGGCAGGGATGTTAACAGCTTCTTCTATCATTGCCTTTCTCACCTCCTTTCTGTTTTTTTTAGAGTAGCTTCTACCTTTCTTCTCAGCCGGGGAGTCTGCTCCGGCACAGTAGGGGCGGGGCGTGGTTACCCCGCCCCCGGAACAACAGCTGGAACTACAAAGTAGTAGCTACTACCTGGAGGTGAGAAAAGCTGCTTAAAGAGACACACTACAGGCTGTCTATTTGAGAGAACAGCTCTGGGTAGGGCAGATGACAGGTTTGACAGGCTCAGGAGACTCAGGGTGCCGGGGATCTATTTTAGAGAGTATATTAAGAGCGAGGTTCGGATCTTCGGGGATGCTCTGGACATCCCACCCTGCCTTTCTGAGAACGAGCCTGGCACAGGTCACATAGTAGTCCCTCTCGGGCTTATGCCTCGCCTGTCTGGCCAGGCGCAGGTATATCTCAAAATCTTTAATATGATTATTTTTTATTGGTAGCATATCCATCACCTCCTTTTTCAGGCATTATAGCCTGCAAATTTTCAGGAGTTTTTTGGAAGATTTTTAGAAGATGGTAAAAGTTCTTCGATAGAAAAAGGGGATTACTTTGTGTATTTCTTATATATTATGTCTTTTTCTTGGGGTGTAAGGTATACTCGGGCGCAGCCTTTGCCGTCTCCTACAGGTATTTTTATGTATGTTTGTTCGTCAAGGAGTGGTGCGTCTATATTGATAGTCTCCAGGTATTTCTGTATTCTGGTGTTTACGTAGAATGCCTGGATTGCAGCACTTTTTACGTAGAGTCTATATTCTTTGCCTCTTCTGTCTATGCCGAAGACGTTATCTCCAAGGGCGTAGTGTAGTCCGGTAACGAGATAGTCTCCATGACTGTCTTTGAAAAGTCTATTTTCTGTTAGCAGCTTCCTGGCCATTTTTTCAACATCTTCCCGGATGTAATAATATGTCCAGCAGGTTATGAAATACCTGGCTACAGCTCTGGTCTCTTTATCTTTGATTTTCTTGTAGTTTTTAGCGAAATGATACATTTTTTTCCACAATATATTATCTATTCTGGAAACATTTTCAATTTCTGGAGAATCATTATTGAAACTGTAGCAGTATAATGAATTAGTTATATCTTTGAGTATTGCAGCCTTTCTGTAGTCATCAATAGAGTTTATTTCTATTTTTTTGGCTGTTTCTTCTATTCTGTCCAGTGAGCTCAGGGCGTTGTTATGTATTTTGTGGTATTCTTCTACAGATATGCCAGATATTTCTGCTTGTATTTTATTTACTATTTCGACAACATCCTCCATGTATCATCCCTCCTTAATAGAGTTTATTTCTATTTTTTTGGCTGTTTCTTCTATTCTGTCCAGTGAGCTCAGGGCGTTGTTATGTATTTTGTGGTATTCTTCTACAGATATGCCAGATATTTCTGCTTGTATTTTATTTACTATTTCGACAACATCCTCCATGTATCATCCCTCCTTAAATCTTCTGCCAAAGAATCTGCTCATTTCACTCCCCTTTTGTTAGTCTTCCCACACGGAGGAATCCCCATGATTTTATCATTCTGTTGCCTGCAAGACCACATGGGTAAGCGTGGTTGCGTGCAGGCTGAGGGGTGACGGGCTGTTTCTGGACGGTGACAGCGAGAGAATCAGCGGAGCCTACACCATAGAAGTCCTCGAGCTCTACAGCGGCATATGCAGCAAATACGCATGCTGCGATCCCTGCCTGCTGGTGTACTGAGAGATTCTAAAAAAGTTTTAGGCTATCCTCTGCCTTCCAATTTTGTTTGTAGTTGGTATCAATTTAGTAAATAATTGATAGCAAATTATTGGTGATTGCTATGAAAGTGCAGGTTAACATTCGAGCGTCCCGAGACCTCCTCGAAACTTTCAGGAAGCTGGGACGCAAGAAAGGCTGGGGAGGTCAGCAGAAGGCGTTAGAAGAGGCTCTGAAGCTGTATGTAGCTGTTAAGGGGGGTGATGTTGTGGCTATGATTGATGGCGAGATTGTTGTTGCTGAAGAAATAAGACAGAAGCTTTTTGCAGGTGAGGAGTTCACAGCAAGGCCGCTCTCTGGGACTCTGTTCTCTAGGAGCGCTCTTCTGAAGCTTGGCAACATTGTAGCAGAGTTTCTGAGTGAGAACCCTCCCAGCTCTCTCTCTGCTGGCGAGGAAGAGATTGAGATAGACGATATCCCTGCAAAAATAGAGGAGGGCAAGGTAATCTATGCAAGCTGGGGTGACAGAAAGGAAGGACCCTTCATGAGGTATGACAGGTTGCTGGTTCTCTCGCCCTCTGAGCTTTCAGTAGAGCATTAGCATATCTTATGAGCAATTTCGTCAGCCCAAGGTGGAGTTACTGGATGTGGTAGTCCCCAAACAGATATGCCTGAATCCTTGAGAATTTCTGCGATACGAGCAACTTTGTTTGCAAGTTCATCTGGATGAGATGTTCTGTGCTTCCCGTCTTTGATTCCACCATAGCTGGGTAGTATTATTACTGCTGGCTTTACTATCTCCACGATATTTGGTATTAAGTTCACTTCTGAAGCATCCAGCTCTCCTATGAATATTGCTGTTCTGTTACCTTCTCTGAATATCCACCAAGCAGAATGGAGATAGCCACCTGGAGGAGTTATATTGAAAGCCCTTCTGAGATCATCTGCAAGTAGGGGATATCCGTACACTCTACCACTTATTCTTCTTCCCCTCCTCGGACTTACAGCCTTAACTGTTGTTCTTGTAGGGTCTCTGATACTGCTGTAGTGGAGATCATGGACGAATATTTCTTCGGGCACAAAGGTGCACTGAGCAGCTGTTGGATCGTGGTCAATGTGTGTATGGGAAACTACTCCCACTTTTTGGAGTCCACCAAAACTCCAGTGGTCAAGCTGTACGCTTCTGAGAAACTTTCTCATCCTTACCACTTCCTCTGCCACCTCTTTCTGGCATGCACAACTTTTCTGCGGTGCATGCCTCTCTGTCTAAGCGGAAGATTCTGCTTTCGTGCAGGCTTTCTCTTCTTCGGTGTGATTCTGGAGCCCCTGAGCCTCCTGGAGAGTCCCATCCTTCGCTCCGGCTGGCTGAACCTTCCTGGTTCAGTGACTGTCCACCTGCCGCAGATGGTGCATCTCTCAACTGCTATCACTGTGTTTGACTCCTTGTCTCTGGGGTCAGGCTGCACATGCCTCTCCACAGCAAGCCTGTGGCTGTGGGCAAACTCTGGAAATTCAGCTGAGTCTTCAATGCCTCTGAAAAGCTGCTTCAGCTTTGCCGAGTCATAATTTACATTCTCTGCACCATAGATTACCTTGAGGTTCTGGATACTCTCTAAAGCACCCCTGTAGGTTACTGTGTTTGTGATCGTGAATCTCCTGGCAATCTCTGCAAGCTTGCTGATGTGCAATATCACATTGTCAGCCACGAGGGTCTGAGTCTTCTCGCTGACAACTACCACCCTGGCCTTGCCAGTGGCATCTCTGAGCTTTACGAACTGTATTTTTGTTACTGGTGTGTCCACTGTGACAAACTCAGGAGCTTTCCTTCTGGCAACTATGCAGGTCTCTGGCTCAAAAATGTAGTATCTCCCTGAGCTGTGTGCCCACATTCTGCCCTTCCAGACCTCGCCCGGGAGGGGCTGAATAGGCGCTCTCCTGGCTGGCAAAACTATCCTGCCATCGGCAGCTTTGCCTATGGCGTTTCCCTCTCTCCCTCTGTAGAAGGAGACTACTGCTTCAGCCTCTGTGGCCTCCCTCATAAGCTGTGGCGGTAGCTTGTAGCCTCCCACCCCAAGGTTTATTGTATCTACGGTAACGGCAGCCATTTTCTATCACCTCCTTTAAGTGCACACCCTTCTGCCAGGCTGCCTTTCAGGATAGCTCAAGCTACCCATTTTAATATCGTTTACTTCAACTATCCTGAAAAAAGCAGATGGGTGGCAATTCTCGGGCTCTTCTCTGGGCTATAACCATGAGTAAGAGTCCGTCCCCTGCCCTCGCGGGCTTTCAGGTCTCGACCCAGGACCTCCGCTCAGGGATGAGCGACCCGCTCAGGCGTGAGCGGGCTTGAAAAGAAATAAAAAGAGAAGCTTCTCCCTCACTATTGTTTGAACACGTGAAATCCAGAAGAATATCATAGATAAAAGCTGTTTTTTAGAAAGTTACCTTTAGTTATTTCTTGGTCTGTTCGAGTTCTGGAAGACACTTCCCTTAGCGAGGGGAAGCTCCGTCTCCTCCGCTTAACTGCGGGGGCGGTTCCCCTCGGACAGGCCCCAGCCCCTCCACGCGGAGAGTAATAGTGACCTGCTGGGGGATTGTAGTGAGAAGCTTCCTGCCTTTTGGTGCTGATAACAGGTGGTGTCTCTTGAAACTCTGTGTAATCTCTGGTTGTGAGGCTTTGATGGCTTTTCAAAAATCTGGATGGAGGGTTGCAAGACGGAAAGGAAGTCATGTCACAATGATTAGAGAGAATTCAAAAGCAATACTTACAGTTCCCTTGCACCGAGAACTTGACAGGGGGACTATGAGAAGCCTGATAAGAAAGTCGGGCTTAACACCCAACGAGTTCCTGAAGCAGCTCAGATAATAACTTCCACAACTTTTTCGCCCTTTTTTGCCTTAATTCTATCGTTGCATGTGTCGATCCAGAGCTTAATCGCTTCTCTGATGTTCTCCAGAGCCTCTTCTACAGTCTTTCCCTGAGTAACACATCCCTCAAACGCCGGACATTTAGCAACATAATATCCGTCTTCACCATCTCTCACAACTACTTTAACCTTCATATCTACTACCTCTCAAAAATATCTTCTAAAACTTGATTTTTAAAAGTAACAAGGAGGTGATTGCTATGGTGTATGAAACTGTTGAGTTGACTCAAAAAGAAAAGTTATTAATTGACAAGCTTGCTGGTATGCTGGAGCTTTCTGAAGAAAGGTTCTATGTGGTTACTAAAAATGATAAGAAGAGAGTTAAGGACATATTTGAAGCCCTCCATGAACTAAGAAAAGAAAATGTAAAAGTAGCAGAAGTGGAGACACGAGCAGGCGTCGTGGTCGTCATAGACAAAGACCTCAACACTTGCTTCTGTGATGATTACGTACTCGCTGACAGCCTTTGCAGATCTCCATGCTCCCGCATTCTACAAGTCCATCCCTGTAATTATCGAGAGACGGAATTCTTTGGGAATACTCAATAAATATGTCTAACTCTCTAAGTTTCTCTGCCTTTTTGCTATGGGCAAGTCCGACTATTACTGGCTTTCCAAGGTCTCTCTTGATTCTCTTTATTTCACGCACTAGTGTCCTCTGAGCCTCTGACAAATGTTTGGAATTCCTCTGAAGTCTACCTTTTTGTCCACTGACAAACCTTGTGTACACTGGAAAAATGAAGTAATCAGGCTGATGACGTTTGACAAGCTCTGCAAGCTTTTCCCACTCTGGGGCATCGTAGTCTCCTACAAGAATCACTATTTTCTCGCTAGACTGCCGTTTGAACTTTATTTTCAATACTGCAGCATCGTCGTGAATGTGTTTTACTTTCCCCACAGCCTCAATGTGCATATTCGTTTTCTGCTCTTTAAAGTAGTGGCTATACTTCTCTGACAAATACTGAGAACTCTCTGTCAAAAACTTTACATCAAAAGGTACAACTATTTCTACCGGAAGTTTGCAAGGGATATGATCACCGTGGAAATGGGTCAATAACCTGCATTTTGCCTCTGGGCTTATAACCCAGCAGTCCACGTTGAATGGAATTTCATCCACCATCCTTCTCTCAGCCTCCATTTTCTTTTCCCCTCCCAGCCCTGCGTTTCGCAGAGCTGGTGCCAGCTCCCTCTGAACAGATGGATTACCCAGAAGGAGCACCCTCCCTCGGAGCGCAGGAGGTTAAAATAAAAAAAGCCCTGAACCCGCAAAAGAGCAGGTCCAGGGCTTTAATAAGAGTGTCAACTCCTCCCCACGCTCACGCATGGGGTATTGCAAGCAAAGGAAAGATAAGAAAAAATAAGAGAAAAAGCATGACCCCTAAACATAAGCAGGGTCATAAGCAGGGTCGTGAGTCGGCTTCAGAGTGTCAAGCATAGCAATTGCTGTTCTTCTGCTCTTTGAACCTATCGGAAGATCAACAAAGAGTTCGGCGAGCTCTTCATACATTTCTTCATCCGTGGGCTGTGCACCTGCTGGATCTACCGGTGGCTCCTCAGTTCTTTCAATAATCTCTTTTCTGAAAGCTTTGAAACCCGGGTGTGCACTTCCTACCACCGCTCTAAGGGCAGTCATACCACCCAGCACGATGGTAAATAGTAAAAAAACTTCTAATAACATATCCTCACCCTCATCCTCATCTTTATAGTTATCTTAAAACTAAAAACTAACTACAATCAAAAAATATTGTAAATATTTACCTTATATCTCATAATGCTAATATATATTACATATATAGTTAGTATATAATAGAATCAGGTTTCTATGGATAATATTCTGGTGATATTGTGACTTTATATGCAGATTCCTGAGTGCTCTTCTATAGATACTCATTCATAGAATCCTGGTTCTATAGGATCTCTTCTATA
>CAZCRG010000050.1:0-11699 GCA_964501105.1 Candidatus Hydrothermarchaeota archaeon
AAATAGGTCGAGAAGCGGTCTCAGAGATACATCCAATAAAATAAGGATTGAAACTTTTTCTTTTTTCACTGTAGAAATAGGTCGAGAAGCGGTCTCAGAGATACATCCAATAAAATAAGGATTGAAACTGAGTTTTTTTGTTAACGTCCCCGGGAGGATTTGAAGTCTCAGAGATACATCCAATAAAATAAGGATTGAAACACTCACCCTACCTGATTAAGACACCAGAAATTGAGTGTCTCAGAGATACATCCAATAAAATAAGGATTAGCCCCCTCCATAAAACTATCTAAACCCCAGTGCCCGCTAAGTGTGCAAAGACTCGCTGGTATGTAAGACTGACGGGCACCTTAAAGAGAGCGTATATAAGCAGGTTACCAGCGAATTGAAGGGGAAAATTAACATTAATATATCTTCCCTCTGAAGTGGACGTTATATACCAGAACAACTTTATTTTCTTTGTCCAGGGAGAAGACTATTCTAATATCTCCATTGCGCATTCTGAAACTACCCTTCCATTTCCCCCCTCATTCTTTTAATGTCAAGTCGATTGTAAGGGAAAACTCCCTTATCAAGGTATATGAGAAGTTCGTTAAATCTCTTTCTAATCTGGTCTTGTCGCTTGTCTTCTAGGCTTTTTAGAAATTTTAAAGCACTTTTATGAAACTTTATCTTCCAAGCCATTCTTCCCCATCAATAAAATCTTCTTTTTTGTAATCGGATGGTTTCCCCACTATATTCTCTATTTCTTTCTGCTCTTCCTCGGAAACCTCTGGCACAAGAGCGAGAAAAGCCTCAAGCAAGGTTTCCCTAACACTTTCTGCAATGATATCTTTCAATTCCTCTCTGGCAATCATATCTTACCTCCTTTTCTTCACGTGATAAAGTGGTTAAAAGTAAGGAGACTATCGCTGAGCTGAAGGGAAGGCTGAGAAGCCAGCTCTTTTTACCTTCTCTTAGATTTTACTACTAATTTAGTGTTGAGAGAAGGAAAGGCAGGGGTCGAGTTGAAGCCGCAAGGAAGGTTATTGAAGGCATGAAGGGCTCAAAACTGGTGCCTGTAGATAGCGGCATAGCCTTTGAAGCAGGAAAGCTGCGGAGGAAATACTACTCTAAAAGATTCCAGCTCTCTTACCAGGATGCGATATACCTCGCAACCTGCATATAAGAGAAAATGTAGAAACTTTTTATACCACAGATTCCCATCTCTTGAGGTTAAAAGAAAAAATAGAAATTAAAGAACCAAAAGATTTCAGATAGGGCTCTTCTCCACCATTTTTAAGCATTGAACGTAAATATCTAATCCTTCTTCAGGTGCACATCCATCTGTGGATAGGGAATCTCTATCCCCTCACTGGTGTAGGCTTCAAGAATCCCCTTTATAAGGTCTCCCTTAACCTTTCCGAAGTTCTCAGTCTTTGCCCATGCCATAAGCTGAAGGTTAATTGAGGACTCAGAAAGCTCAGATATTACCACCCCGGGCTTTGGCTCCTGCAGTACCAGAGGATGCTCTTCCATTAGCTTCATTGCAATCTCAATAGCCCTATCTAAGCTGCTTTTATAGCTTATTCTCACAGGGATAACTGCTCTCCTTGAGGGCATCTTTGTGTAGTTGGTTATTGGGCTTCCCCACACCAGCCTGTTGGGTATTGTAATTACAGTGTTCTCAGGTGTAATGAGCTCTGTAGCCATTACCCCTATAGCAACCACCTTCCCAGTCATACCATTCAGTGTTACAACTTCACCTTTGTCGAAGGGCCTCAGGGCAGCCAGCCATACTCCAGCACCTATATTTGTTAGAGTATCCTGCATTCCAAAGCCCAGGATAAGGCCCACTATAGCTGAGAAGCTTATAGCTAAAGCGCCTGTTGATATGCCCAGAGCGTTAAGTGCAAGAAGACCCACAGTCACATAGAGCAGAATGCTCAAAAACCTTGCGAGAAACTCTTCAATAAGCTCTGGAAATTCTACTTTGGCCATGGCCTTTCTGAAGCTTGCCACAATTACTTTTACAGCAAACCATCCGAAAATCAGGATAAAAAGAGCAGTTGTTAGCTCCAGTGGGCTTTTTGATATATAAGGTATAGGATCCCCAAGATTCACACCAACACCTCCCTTAAAACTGGAAAAGCAGGAGATATTATCCTGCTATTTCCTTCACTTTTTCAGCTATTGCATCTCCCATCTGCTCTGTTGAAGAGCTTCCTCCTAAATCTGGTGTTCTGACCTTGCCCTCTCTGAGAACCTCTTCCACAGCCTTCTCTACAAGGGCTCCCGCTCTTTCTTCGCCCAGGCTCTGGAGCATCAAAGCTCCTGCCAGAATCTGGGCCACTGGGTTAACTATTCCCTTCCCTGCAATATCTGGTGCAGAACCATGCACAGGTTCAAACATACTCACACCTTTGGGATTAATATTCCCGCTGGGAGCTAAACCTATGCCTCCCTGAATCTGCGCCCCCAGGTCTGTGATAATATCTCCAAACATATTTGGAGTAACAACCACTTTGTAGTGCTCTGGCTTTGTTAAGAAGAACATAGTTATTGCATCAACAAAGGTGTATTCAGTCTCCACATCAGGATAATTTTCAGCTACTTCCTCAAAAACATCTCTCCAGAGGGAGTAAACATGGGTCAGAACATTGGCCTTGTCCACGCTGGTAACTCTCTTTTTGTCCCTGGCCATGGCGAGCTCAAAGGCATACTCTATTACCCTCTTTGCCCCCTCTCTTGAAATAACTCCTATCTGGTAGGCAATCTCTTCACTTCCCTCGTTCTCAACCTCAATGTCAAACTTTAGCTTGTAAAGCTCCCTGAGCATCTCAAGCCTTGCTTTACTGTTTTTACCTTTAAATCTATCTCCTATGCCAGCATAGAAGTCCTCTGTGTTCTCTCTGACCACATAGAAGTCTATATCTCTCTTGCCCTTGAGAGGAGTCTCAATACTCGGGTAGAGCTTTACAGGTCTGAGGTTTATATACTGGTCATAGTAAAAGCGAAGCTTCAGCAGAATTCCCTGCTCGAGCACACCAGGCTTAACTCTCGGGTCTCCAACAGAGCCGAAGAAAATTGCCTTCATCCTTTTAATCTCTTCCATAGCCTCTTCAGGAAAAAGCTCTCCTGTTTTCAGGTAGTGCTCTCCTCCAAAGGGATACTCAACAAAGTCAAATTCTATATTCTCAACTTCTGCAACAGCCTCCAGAACCTTGAGGCCTTCTCTAACAACTTCCTTGCCAACGCCGTCGCCAGGAATAACCGCTATTCTGTACACAATATCACCACACATCTTTTTAACTTCAAAGATTAAAATACTTACTGTGAAAATTCAGGGTGAACTTCTGAGAGGAAGATTTATAGAGCGTCTCAACAGATTTGCAGCTTCAGTGGAGATTGAAGGTGAGGTTAAGAAAGCCTATCTTCCCAACCCGGGGAGGCTGAAGGAGCTTTTAATTCCGGGGGCTGAGCTGATTTTAAGGAAGGCTACAGGAAAAAGAAAAACCTGCTGCGATTTAATAGGTGTGAAATTTAAAGATATCTGGGTATCCATCGACTCAAGAGTGCCCAACCCCCTCTTCAGGGAAGCTCTTGAGAAGGGAAAACTTGAAGAGTTCATGGGCTACAGAAAGATAATTCCAGAATTTTCTATAAATAAAAGCAGAATTGACTTTTTACTTGAGAATACAGTGCCCTGTCTGGTGGAGGTCAAATCCTGCACCCTTGTTGAAGAGGGAATAGCCAGGTTTCCTGATGCTCCGACTGAACGTGGCACAAGGCACCTTCTGGAGCTCATATCCAGCCTTGAAAAGGGTTACAGGTGCGCTATTGTTTTTGTGATTCAGAGAAGTGATGCGAAAGCCTTCTCTCCCAATGAGGAAACCGATATGGAGTTTTCTGAAACTCTCAGGCTTGCCTTTGAAAAGGGTGTTGAAGTTTATGCCTACACCTGCTCCTTTGATGGAGGGGAGATTGAGATTAAGGGAAGGGTGAGGGTTATACTCTAGACCACAACCTTTCAAAAAACTCCTTTCTCTTTGAAAGGTAGTAGAGGCTGATAACTGACAGGAAGCTGAAGAAGGTTGTTACTTCTCCTACTCTGAGAACCTCATCTCTGGGGAAGCTGTAGATTATGAGGGGATTGAGCCAGAGGACATAGTCAAAGAAGTCATTTATCAGGAGCCAGAGAAGTGATATGGCAACTTCTCTCTTTCCAATTTTTACAAGATGAAGTATGAGAGCAGGCTGAATCACCATGCCAAAGTGAAGGAAGAACATTAAATAGTAGTAGTGCTTGTTGGCTGGCGAAAGAAAGTAGTCGGGGAAGTAGAGTATCACCAGCATTGTCCAGAGGCCGTATTTGATATTATTTGCCATAGCAATAAGGTAGAGGGTGTTGTGTTTTCTTCCTGCCAGGAGAAGGAAGAGGGATATGGCAAAAAGAATTGTGGCATTTGGGGAGTCGGAGATGAAGATGTAGAGGTAACCAGGAAATAACCTGAAGAGGGGCTGATAGTAGTAGAAACCAAAGGCTGTGCCTGCTATATTTATGAGAGCCACAAGGAGCATTAGCTTTCTGAAGTGGCTCACTCTTCACCACCCTTTAAAATTCTCACTGGAATTCCGCCCGCAAGGGCACCTTCAGGGATATCTCTATTAACAAGACTCATGGCAGAAATTTTTGAGTTGTCACCAATAATTACGCCAGGCAGAATAGTTGAGTTTGCCCCAATCATAACCCTTCTGCCTATTTTAACTCTGCCTGTTCTCCACTCCTCCACTAAGAACTCATGAGCCAGAATGGTGGCGTTGTAGCCTATAACACTGCCATCGCCTATTTCGATTAGCTCCGGGAAGAAGATGTCGAACATGGCAAAGAGGCCTATTGAAACCTTTCTTCCCAGCTTCATGCCGGTGAGTCTTAAAAGCTTTCTTTTGAGCCACAGCGATGGGAGAAAACGGCAGATGTAGATAATTATAAAGTTGAAGCTCACCCTGAGAGGATTTTTAATTCTGTACCACTTTTCAAGGGAGTTTATACCCTTTGAGGGGTGAGCCTCAAGCCTGCGCATGAGTATAAATTAGTTTGATATTACCTTAAAGCTTTACTGGAGCACCTCGTCCATACTGCCTGAGCGGTAGCCTTTAAGGTCAAGGGTTACATATCTGAAGCCCAGAGCTTCAAGCTTTTTTGAAATTTCTCTTCCAAGCTCTGCTGCCCTTAAAATTTCCTCCTCAGGCACCTCAACTCTCGCTATTTCTCTGTGGTGCCTCACCCTGACCTGAGAGAAGCCAAGACTCAGAAGAAAGTCCTCTGCCCTCTCTACTGCTCTGAGCTTATCTCTTGTTATTACCTCGCCGTAGGGAATTCTTGAGGCCAGGCAGGCCTGAGGAGGCTTGTGCTTCACCCTGAGATTGAAATAAGCTGCTATCTCTCTGACATCCTCCTTGGTGAAGCCCAGCTCCAGAAGGGGGCTCCTTATGCCGTGCTCTTTAAGAGCTTTCAGCCCGGGCCTGTGTTCTTTCAGGTCAGAGGCTATAGCTCCGTCAACAATAGTTGAATAGCCTCGAGCCTCAGCTATTTTCTTCAGAGCTTCTGCCAGCTTGCTCCTGCAGAAGTAGCACCTTTCGGGAGGATTTTCCACAAATCTATTATCCTCAAGCTCATCTTCCTGTATTACCTCATGGGCTATTCCTATCTCTCTGGCAAGTTTTGTGGCTTCCTCCAGCTCCCTCCTGGGCATAGTTGAGGAGTCGGCAGTTATGGCGAGAGCATCTCCGCCAAGAGCTTTTCTCGCTGCTGCAGCAACAACACTGGAGTCAACGCCACCTGAGAAGGCTACTATCACTTTACCCTTATCCCTGAACCACTCTAAAAGAAGTGAAGCTTTATCTTCTGGGAGCATGGGTTAATTAAAAAGGGTAACAATAAAAAAAGGCAGGAGAGGAGAAGATTAAATACTTAAGACGCTGCTTTCAACAGCCTTCTTTGCCAGGTCATACATACCTGACATCTCTGCGCCTTCAACCAGATCTTCTTTAGTTAATCCTCTTGCCTCGGCGCAGGGCTTACAGATGAGAAGAGGAACTTCGAGGATTTGAAGTATCTCCAGAAGCTCTGAGAAAGGAGCCAGGCCAACGCCCTGAATATGCTCGGCAACACCCTCTTTGGCGAGGAGCACAGCATCATTCATTAAAAATAACTCCACATCATCGCCGTTCTCCTTGGCAGCCTTTGCAGCCAGAAAAGCTAAAGTAGCTCTATTGGGATCGTCAGGACCATGGGTTGCTACAACCAGAAGCTTTCCCATTTTATCACCTCATATCTGTTGAACTAACATGAACTTTAAAGTTAACAAAGGTAAAAGTTTCCAGTAAGATGATGAAGAAAAAAGAGCTTGAGATAACTCTTGAGAAGCTTGATGGCTTCAGGACTCCAAAGATAAAGCTGGAGCAGTACAAAACTCCAGCAAATGTTGCGGCAGAGGTTCTGAATATAGCCTACCTTAAGGGAGATATATACAATAAGGTTATCTATGACCTGGGCTGTGGACCTGGAATTCTCGGCATAGGTGCCGCTCTCCTTGGGGCAAAGAAGGTTTTTCTTGTGGATATAGACGAGGAAGCCCTGAGCATAGCCAGAAAAAATGCTGAAAAGTTTTCTCTTGGCAACATTACTTTTATCAATTCTGATATAAAAGAGCTGAGAGGCGAAGCTGATACAGTGCTCCAGAATCCTCCCTTTGGAGTTCACTGGCGGAGAGCTGACAGAGCCTTTCTGGAAAAAGCTTTAGAAATTGCAAATGTGGTTTACTCCATGCACAAGAGAGAAACAAGAGATTTTGTTGTAAAATTTGTGAAGGAGTTAGGGGCAACAGAAGTGGAAATCCTTCCTGTAAGCTTTATATTGCCCAGGAGCTATAAGTTTCATGAAAAGGAGAGAAAAAGAATTCTTGTGGATGTGTACAGAATAAGGAGGAATTAGAATGGAAAGTGGAGACTTTGTTCTTCCTGGAACAGAGCTTGGATTTACAGAGGAGTTCATCCCTGGGAGAGGAACCTATGAGGAGGATGGCAAAATCTACTCTTCTCTGACTGGAACTCTGAAGATTGATATGAAGGAAAGAAAGATAATAGTTGAGCCCAGAACAAATGTAATCCCGGAGCCAAAGATTGGAGATATAGTTATAGGCAAGATTTTAGATGTAAAGCAGCAGTTTGCTGTGGTGAAACTCATAAGACTTCTTGGTAATCCAAGAGAACTCCCTGGTACTCTATACGGCACAATTCATATCTCCAAAGCAAAGCCGAGTTATGTTCAGGATTTGAGCAGGGAGTTTTCAGCAGGAGATATTGTCAGGGCTAAAGTTATTAACACAAGAAGACAGCCCATAGCCCTTGCCACAGTTGATAGAAACCTTGGAGTAATTAAGGCCTACTGCTCCAGGTGCAATATAGCTTTAAAGCTTGAGAACAACAAGCTCAAGTGTCCCAACTGCTCTGCAATTGAAAGTAGAAAGTACAGCTCAGACTATGGTAAGGGAAATGTTTAGGTGATAGAAAATGGAGATAAGGATTATTAAGGAAACCAATGAGGATCTGGAATTTGAGCTTCCAGGTGAGAGTCATACCTTCTGCAATCTCCTTGCCGACAGGCTTTTAGCCAATGAAAATGTAGTTTTTGCTGCCTACAAAGTGGAGCATCCTCTTGTGAGCTTCCCTGTGGTATACCTCAGGGTTAGGGAGGGAATAGAGGTCCCCCAGGTAGAAGAGAAGAAAGTGGAGCTGGATCAGGTTCCTGGAGTGGGAGTCAAGAGAAAGGAACAGCTAATTGCTTCTGGAATAAAGTATGCCAATGATCTTCTCAGAGCTGATATTGAAGAACTTTCCAAGAGCTCTGGAATACCAAAGAAGACCCTTGAGAAGATGGTGGCAGAGGCCAAGAAGCTGGACTACGGCAGGCTAACTGCAGCTCGCTTTGTACTCATGGAGTCTCTGAAGGAGATAAAGCAGGATTTCGGACAGCTCAAGGAAAAGTTATCATCACTTAACTGAAATGGCAGAAGTAAAATTAAACTTCGACCTGAATGGCAATCTTTCCAGTATTGGCGACAGTCTGACCAATTTTATCTACTCTCTCGCCCTCTCCAATACTCTCTCAAAACCAGTGGGTAAAAAGCTCTCCAACAGAGTTCTGGCGAGAGCCTTAAAGGAGGCAGGGTTAAGGAAAAAGGCAGGCACAAGGCACAACTATCATACTCTCGGGAACTTTGCTGAGCACATAATTTTTCTTGCGTGGGCGGAGGGCAGAATTACAATTGAGGAGAGTGTTGAAATTCTTGAAAGGGAGCTGGGCAATGGTAGTGAAGAGGAGGCAGAGGTCAGGGCCTTTGCAGAGCTTTTGAGAGAGATAGCATGTCGGGAAGGTTAACTCTTGGACTCTACAACACCTACGACGCCAGGAGGCTTCATGATATTCACAGGAGGAGTGTTGCGAGAGCTTCACCCCTATGCTCTGCCTTTGACTTCAATCTTGCTCTTTTCGGCTTTCCTCTGGCAAAAAGCAGAGCTGAAGCTGTGAAAGAACTGAGGGGCTCCACAACAATAGGTAAGGGTGGTGCCTATATTGAAGCTCTGGCAGAGACTCAGAGGCTGAATTTCTTTGATTTTCCAAAAAAGGGCTTTCCGCCTCAGCTTGGTCTGGTTGTGGCTACAACATCAAAGCCCTCTGCCCAGAAAGCTGTAACTCTTGAGGAGATTGCTGAAAGAGTTAAGAAGGGCGAGAGTGTTTTATTGCTTATGGGGCTGGGAAGAAGAGGTCTGCCCAGAGAAATGCTTGAAATTTCTGACTTTCAGCTTGAGCTAACAGGTAAGGGTATACCTCTGGAGACTTGCACTGTCATGGGGCTAATTGCAGGTTTGATGAGGTGTTTGAGGTGAGCTGTTTCTGCAAGTGCAATGGCTATGAGGCTCCAGCTCTGACAGTTGATGCAGTTGTTGAAGTTGAGGGAAAAATTCTTCTCGTTAGAAGAGGTAAGGAGCCCTTCAAGGGCTTCTGGGCACTGCCTGGTGGCTTTGTTAAGTGCGGAGAAACTGTTGAAGAGGCTGTGGTGAGAGAGATTGAGGAGGAGACTGGTTTAAGAATGGTTGTTAAGGATATTCTGGGAGTTTACTCTGAGCCCAATAGAGACCCTCGAGGCCATGTTGTGAGTGTTTGTTTCCTGGGCTCTGCTGAAGGAGTTCCAAGAGGTGGAGATGACGCGAGTGAGGCGAAGCTCTTTGATATCTCAGAGCTTAAAGGTTTGATGCTTGCCTTTGATCACAGCAGGATATTGAGAGATTATATGGAGAGGCTGAAAAAATGGTAGTTTTCTGCGAAAAGTGCAAGAATTTGATGCTCCCCAAGGGTAATGTTCTTGTTTGCACCAACTGTGGCGAGGAGAAGCCCATTGAAAATAAGGAAGAGTACAAGGTAGTTAGAAAGGAGAAGAAAAAGCGAGAGAGAATGCTTCTCCTGGAGGACGAGGATGTTCAGACTCTTCCCAGAACAAAAGCTGAGTGCCCAAAGTGCGGCAATATGGAGGCTGAGTGGTGGCTTCTGCAGACAAGAAAGGCTGATGAGAGCGAGACAAGGTTCTTCAGGTGCACCAAGTGCAAGTATACCTGGAGGGAGTATCAGTAATACCAGAGGTTTGAAGTTTTCACAGGGATAGCCTATAGCGCATATGGTTAATTTGAGGTGAATCTGGAATTTGGAATTGATATGAATGAAAGGAATGTAGGATATTATGACTTAGAAGGCAGGATAGGATTTTTCAGGTCACCAGAGAGATAAAGCACTACGTCTAAAGATATTCAGCAGTAAATTGGGGGACTGATAATGGTTACAGTGCTTTCTGAAAGAGTAAGGCAGATTCTTTTCATAGCTCTGGTTGTACTTATTTTTATTTTCTTTAGCTATTTATTTGGAAGCACAGTGGATGATATTTTTGGTGAGGAAAGAGCAGAAAGGATAATTTATCTTCTGCAGATTTTCATAGGCTCTGTTTATATTTACTCTGTCATTACTGAGAATAAGGATGAGAGAGGCTGGAGAGAGAACAAAAAAGCACTCTCTTCTATTGCGCTTGGTGGGCTTTTCCTTGCTACAGGGCTCACGGGCTATATTAATGGAGAGGTACCTCTGTGGTTTCTTCCTGTTGGTGTGGCAGTTCTTATTTCATATGCCTACTGGAGGATTTTTGAGCTCTGACTGTGATAGAAGTAATTGAGTTGATTAAGAAAATCTAAACATAAAAAACTCTTGCCTTTTCCACCATCTCTTTAGCAAGCCTCTCAACCTCTAAGCCATACTCTGCTCTCTCAGCCCTCTCAGGTGTTGCCTTTGTAGCAGGCTTGAGAGGCGGACCTAAACAGCAGTTGGCAGGCATTATCGAAATCTCATAGGTTCCTATTTTTCTTGCAATATCGATAATCTCTGTTTTGTCCATACCTATGAGAGGTCTTAACACAGGCATGGAGGTTGCCCTTGAAATAGCAGTAAGGTTGTCAAGAGTCTGAGAAGCCACCTGACCAAGGCTCTCGCCTGTGACTATTGCTTTTGCTCCTTCCTTCTCAGCTATAATCTCGGCTGTGCGGTACATCATACGCTTGCAGAGCACACAGCCCATAGCAGAGTCCTTAACTTTAAGTAGCTCTATGAGGACATCGCCATAAGGAACAAAGTAGGTTTTCAGAGGCCTTGCTGCCCAGGTTGAGAGAGCTTTTATAGATTCTAGAGCTCTCTCTTCAGTTCTTTTATCCACAAGAGGCGAGGGGTTCATAAAAACACAGATGGGCTCTATTCCTCTGCGCATGGCAATGTAAGTTGACACTGGTGAATCTATACCACCGCTTACAAGAGCTATCGCCTTTCCCTGGGTGCCGTAGGGCAGCCCTCCGACGCCCTGAATAATCTCGTCAAAGATATAGGCTCTATCTTCTCTTATTTCAACGTGAATTTCCCTGTCGGGATTCTTGAGGTTAACTTTAGCACCTGTGAGCTTAAAAACCTCAGCCCCAGCAATTTGAGCCACTTCAAGGCTTGAATAGCTGTGCTTTCCTTTCCTTCTAACTCTCAGGGCAAAGCTTTCAGTGCTGGAAATTCTCTTTCTGGCGTACTCAGAGATTGTACTTATAAGAGTTTCCAGCTCTGAGCTGGTCTCCAGAGCAAGAGAGGTTGAAGCCACGCCAAAGACTTTTGCAGCCTTTTCTGCATCTTCCTTATTATCAGAATGAACAAAAATTCTCCCATATTCCCTTGTAATCTTTACATCACCCAGAACTTTCTTTAAATGCTCGATTAGGGCTTTTTCCATTCTTGCTCTGACGGGCTTTGACTTCAGCCCTATCTCAGCATACCTTACAATAATAACCATAGCCTCTGAAAGAAAGTCAACGTTTAAAAAGAGCCCCTACTGTAAGTCGTGGATTTTTATAAAGGAAGTGCAAAACTGAAGTTCCACGACAGGTGCATGGGAAAAAAAGAAAATTTTATATGGAATTTTATGTAATATGAAAAATATCAAGCCTGTTAGAATCAGACCTTTGAGGGATTGAAAGGAATCGGTTCCACTTCTTGGCTATGTAGTTGTATAGGTTAGAATCAGACCTTTGTATTGTTCCGTATTTACGGATGTTTTTTGTGGGATTTATTTATCTGAAGTTGA
>CAZCRG010000051.1:0-11649 GCA_964501105.1 Candidatus Hydrothermarchaeota archaeon
TATCATTCCAGGAGGCCTCAAGCCCCAGAGTGTAAGTTCCACTTTTTAATGGTTTCAGAAGAATTTCAAGATCCCTCTCTTTCTGAGCTTCAAGTTTATCAAGATCTAGCTTTGACTCAATTACTTCAAAGTTTTCTGGCAGAATTGGGTTCACTTTAATATTAAAGGCTGGACCAAAGCCAGTATTTTTTATTCTATAGACAAGGCTGAACTCCTCTCCCTCCTCTATTTTTTCCTTTATGGGATCTGAAGAAATTTCTATAATCGGTCCCTTAACCTTAAACTGAAGCTCTCTTTCTGCAACTCCTTCGCTGTAGTCTACAGAAGTTTTAAAACTGCCAGCCCCTCCAAGGACAGCTTTAACACCAAACTTGTAACTGAAGCTCTCCTCAGGCCTGAGAAAGACTTCTCTATCCTTCTGTCCATACTCTGGCAGATATTCCATATTTTCAGGTATTTCTACATTTATCTTAAAGATCTCCGGCAGGTTTCCAGTATTTTTTATATAGACCTCAAGAAGTCCTCTCTCATCCAGCTCATAGAGATTTTTACCTGAAATTTTTAGCATAAGATTGTGGAAGAGAGGCTCTACCTCTATACTCTTAACCACTTCCTCTCTATAGCTGCGGAAGAATTCATCAGTATAGCTGGCTGAGATAATAAAATCAAAAGTTTCTTTGCTCTCCACATCAGGGATAAGGAAGGTTAACTCAGACTTTTCTGTGCTTTTATCTGCCTCAAGAATAGAGTAGCTGATTACACTCTGACCTCCAATAAGCCTGAAGTCTTCAGGATACTCAACATTTATTATAAGATTTCTCGCAGCCTTTGAACCAGTGTTTTTTGCCTCAATTTCAAAGGTAAGCCTATCCTCTTTCTTTTTGGTCTCAATACTTAGAGCAATGGCTGGAGAATCTACATATACATACTCAGAACCTTTGGATATGTATCTGTTGTTGAACTCATCTTTGTAATCAACTTCAGTGGTAACTTCATATTTTCCCTGCTTGTTCCCTCTGAGAATGAAGGTGTAGGAAACCTCTTCTCCAGGGGCAAGAGATTTTATAGATATACCTGAGCTTCCTTCAGTCTCAAGTTCAGTTATCTCCTCTGCCTTCACATCAAAAGCAACAGCATTACCTGTGTTTTTAATAACCACTGAGACATTTACCTCTTCGTCAAGGTCAAGGGTTATTCTGGAGGTATTAAATCCTTTACTGCTATAGACCTTCTTTTCAATTTCAATTTTAGGCTTTAACTCTACAAATTTAATTATTTGAGTGCTACTTTTATTTTTTGCCACCATATTGCCATACTCATCTCTATATTCAATAAGACTGTAGGTATGATATTCAGCAGGAGTCCTGGCTGAAACCACATAATTTATATATCTCTTTTGCCCGGGGGCAAACTTGCCCTCCCAGGAGGTTTTTCCCTGCACCACCTCTAAGCCATCAGGCAGAATATCTTCAACCTTACCCTGAAAGTCAAAGACCTTTCCCATGTTTTCGATCTCAACTGTAACATAAACCTTCTCGCCCACGAGAGCGAAATCCTTTGTTTTCATATTTTTGAAATCATAGGGATATCTAATTTTTTTTGTTATATGGACTTTTGATTCTCCTACAACAGTTAGATTTTCTTTAAATATCTCTTCCTTTACTCTGGAATTTCCTGTCTGGAGGTTGAAGTAGCTGTATCTTACCCTCACTGGAAGAGTATAATTTGTAATATCCCATAGCCCGGGGGCGAGAAGAGTATAGGTAAAACTTGCTGTACTTCCGGGGCAGAGGTAGGTTGTGGTACCTTTTGGATAGTTAAGAATACCAAAATCTCTGAGAAGTGGTTCAAAGCTTATATTTTCTGCCAGGAGCTCGCCTGTATTGTTCAAAGTTACAGTGAGATATACCTCTTTGCCTGCCCTGACAGCTGGAAAGGAGCTATTCACAGTATTATTATAGTTGACATCAGGCTCAAGGGTTATATTGACTTCAAGCTTGGCTCTATTTTCTGTGTAAACTGTGATATTGCTCCAGCTTCCAGAGGTTCCTATCACCTCAATTATAATATCATTATCTTTTGCCTTATAGTAATCGCCAGCTGTAACAGTAAATCTTTCATACTCAGCGCCAAATCTGTAAATCTCAAAGGTTGCACTACCTGAAGAAACAAAAGTAGGTTTAATCTCAAACTCTTCCACCTGGGTTTTTATTCCTTCAGGAATGAGCCCTGAGAACCTCTCCTGAAATCCTAGAAATTTTGAGCTGGGAGGTGCATCGCAGTCAGCATGAACACTGGGTATAAGAAGGATTGCAATGAGAATTAAGGGCAATCTTTTTTTCATGGCCACCAGCCCTAAATTTAATTGTAAGAGCAACTATTTAAAGTTATAGAAGGCTGATGTATATATTTTCTTTACTCCCTGTCCAATATCTCAAAAGAGTAAAGCAACCTGAGGAAAACAACTAAATTGGTGAAAAATGCCAGCAACATGAGGGTTTCCCATAGAAGACCTGCAATTCCTCCCAGGAATATTATAACCAGCCTCATATCCCTTTTCATAAGCTGAGTTAAGCCCTTATACTGGAAGCCTGTGTTCTCAGCCTTTGAGGAGGTGTAGCTTATGGAATAGCTACCTAAAAGAGCAAAAATACCTGGAAGCCAGAGCTTTGAGGGGTCGCTGGCTATTATTCCAGTAATAATGGCTGCATCGGCATATCTATCCAGAAGAGAATCAAAAAAAGCTCCAAAACTTGAGCTCATTTTCTTCAACCTTGCAATTTCTCCATCGCAGCCGTCTATTATTGAAGATATTTGAGCAGTTATTCCTGCAGTAAAATTATGTCCATGAGCAAAGAGAAAAGCAGAAATAATTCCAAGAAGAAAGCTGAAAAATGAGATAACATTTGGAGTCACAGGTGTATTAACTAAAAACCTGGAGATTCTCAGAGAAATCTTCCTGTTGAAGTGCCTTGAAACTATCCCATCAGAAGGTTTTATCAGTCTATAAAGGAGCTCTTTCTCAACCCTCCTGAGCTCCTGTTTTGTGTCTATATCTCTCCAGAATAAGCCTGAAACATCTAAAGCCTTAAGTTTTTTTTCTCTGGCAAGAGTTCTCATGACATCAGTAACTGAAAATTTACCTTTGAAGCTTCTTGCCGCCTCAAGCACTTCCTGAGTGCAGTAAAATACGCCAGTATCAAGAGCGTTGTAATTTTTAAGCTCTTTGCCAAGGTCGAGAATATACTCTTCCTGCCCCAGAAGCACCCTGGTGGCTTCTTCAACATTATGCCCCTCAAATTTCCTGTCAACACAGAGAGTTGTTATATCAGGCTTGGACTCCAGAAGTTTCTTTAGAATTTTAAAGTCGAAGATGTGGTCAGCCATTACAAGTATAAAAGGTTCACCTTCAACAACTTCAGCACCCTTAAGAAGAGAATAACCACCCCCCAGCTCCACTTTATCATTTAGAACCAGTTTTACTCTGCCTTCGAGATAGGCCTTAACTTTTGGATCTCTGTAAACAACAACAATATCCTTTATTCCAGTCCTCTTGAGATTATCTATGACATGGTCAATAAGCGCTCTCCCTAAGAGCTTAATTAGGGGTTTGGGGAGGCTTGCGCCCAGCCTTTCCCCTTTCCCCGCTGCCAGAATTACTGCTTTCATCTCTCTTACTTTTCCACCAGAAGCTCTGGCTCTACCTTGGTTGTCTCAAGAGCCTCAAGATGGGAATTCTCCTTTATGAAATCCTCCACCATCTGCTTTGCCACTGAATCGGGGTGCTGAACTGGTGGATGCTTGAAGAAGTAGGCACTCACGCCCTCAAGAGGCCCTGCTATACCTCTGTCTAAAGCAATTTTTGTGGCCCTTATGGCATCCACAGCAACACCTGCACTGTTGGGTGAATCTTCCACTGAGAGGTGCACCTGGATTGTCAGAGGTACATCTCCAAACTTCTTTCCTTTTACATATATAAAAGCCTGTTTATTGTCATTTAAAAATGGAACATAGTCACTTGGTCCAATTCTTGTGGGAAGGTTGTAGTCAATAAGGCTGGTTACTGCCTCAGTCTTGCTGATTCTCTTTGACTTCAGTCTGCTCTCTTGAAGCATATTCAGGAAGTCAGTATTGCCGCCTATATTGAGCTGGTAGGTCTCCTCAACTTTCACGCCTCTATCCTTGAGAAGCTGCACCAGAGTTCTGTGCAGGATTGTGGCACCTACCTGGCTCTTTATGTCATCACCAGCTATAGGCAAACCTGCATTGGTGAACTTTCTTGCCCACTCTTTATCGCTGGCAATAAACTCTGGGATGCAGTTCACAAAGCCGCACCCGGCATCTATAGCAGCCTGAGCAAAATAGCGAGTAGCTTTAGCACTGCCTACAGGCAGGTAATTGATAAGAACATCTGCATTAACTTCCTCCAGAACTCTTGCCACATCCACTGGCTCCTGGCTCTTGCTCACTGGCACAACCCCTCTCAGATATTTGCCTATTCCGTCCAGCACAGGAGCCTTTTGAACCTCTACACCAAGCTCTGGCACATCGCAGAACTTGGCTGTACAGTTGGGCTCAGTAAATATTGCCTCACTTAAATCTTTCCCAACCTTATTGGCGTTTATATCAAAAGCTGCTACAAACTTTATGTCTTTTATGTGGTATCCACCAAAGTTTACATGCATTAGTCCAGGTATAAAATCTGTCTCCTTTGCATTCTTGTAGTACTCCACTCCCTGCACCAGCGAAGATGCACAGTTTCCTACTCCAGCAATTGCCACTCTTATCTCACTCATTTCTTCACCTCCTCTTATCTGAAATTTAAAATATAGAACACAACCCGGGGAAGAAATAAAAAATTCCAAAAGTGGCTGCCAGATAAAGAAACTGCACAACTATTAGATTATACAATATTAGCCACATAAAATTTTACTGAATTAATCTGTAATACCAGTATTAAATATATTTCCACTGAATAACAAATAAAGTAAAATTAAATTTTTAAAAGTAAAAATAGAAGAAAATTTATACCATATAGACGAGTTTTTCAAGTTCTTTTTTCTCATATTTTCTGAGGAACTGTTCATAGCTCTTTATCATCTCTCTGTTTATACTCGGTCTGACATGTTTAATAGCCTTTTTGAAGTGTCTTCTTTCAACCTTCTTCTTATCAAAGTCTTCATTCTTGTGGACAGCTTCTCTTATAGCATAGAGAGCAGCTTCTCTACATAGAGCTTCAATGTCTGCACCTGAAAAATTGTCTGTTTCTTTTGCAAGTTCCTTGAGATTTACATCATCTGCAAGTGGCATGTTACGTGTATGTACTTTAAATATCTCAAGTCTTGCTTCTTCATCGGGGGCCTGGACAAGAAGTATTTTGTCAAATCTACCAGGTCTGAGAAGAGCAGGATCAAGAATGTCAGGTCTGTTGGTAGCTGCTATTATTAGCACATTGTGAAGCTCCTCAAGGCCATCCATCTCTGTCAAAAGTTGATTTAATACTCTTTCACTAACCTTAGTTCCAACTTCAACACCCCTTGTACTTGCAATAGCGTCTATTTCATCGAAGAATACCACAGTTGGTGCTGATTGTTTGGCCTTTTTAAAAATTTCTCTTATTGCTTTTTCACTCTCTCCAACCCATTTACTCAGAACCTCAGGACCTTTTACACTTATAAAGTTTGCTTCACTCTCATGAGCCACAGCTTTAGCAAGTAGAGTTTTGCCTGTTCCAGGTGGTCCGAATAGGAGTACTCCTTTTGGAGGTTTAATTCCAAGTTTAATAAATGCATCAGGATATTTTATAGGCCACTCTACAGCTTCTTTGAGTCTTTCTTTTATATCTTTAAGTCCACCAATATCCTTCCATCCAATATCCGGTACTTCAACATAAACCTCTCTGAGAGCACTTGGTTCTATAGACTTCCAGGCTTCCCTGAAGTCATCTTTTGTTACTTCAAGGTTTTCGAGGATTTCAGGAGGAATTATCTCTTCTTCAAGGTCAATCTTGGGTAAAACTTTTCTGAGGGCGTTCATGGCAGCTTCCTTGCAAAGTGCTTCTAAGTCTGCACCAACAAAACCATGGGTTATATCCGCAAACTCATCAAGGTTAACATCCTCAGCAAGAGGCATACCCCTTGTATGTATCTGAAGTATCTCTTTCCTTGCATTTCTGTCTGGAACGCCTATTATTATCTCCCTATCAAATCTTCCTGGCCTCCTGAGAGCAGGATCTATGGCATCAGGCCTGTTGGTAGCACCTATAACAACAACTCTACCTCTTGACTTTAGCCCGTCCATGAGGGAGAGAAGCTGAGCAACTACTCTACGTTCAACTTCACCATGGACTTCTTCTCTTTTTGGAGCTATAGCATCTATTTCATCTATAAATATAATACTTGGAGCATTGTCTTCAGCCTCTTTGAAGACCTTTCTGAGGTTCTCCTCACTCTCACCATAAAACTTGCTCATTATCTCTGGGCCGTTAAGCGGTATAAAGAAGGCATTTGTCTCATTGGCCACTGCTTTGGCTATTAGAGTTTTTCCAGTACCGGGAGGACCATGAAGAAGTACACCCTTTGGTGGCTCTATACCAAGACGCTCAAATAGTTCTGGATGCTTCATTGGAAGCTCAATCATCTCTCTAATCTTCTGAACTTCATCCTTAAGCCCGCCAATATCCTCATAGGCTATACTGGGAATACCTGGTTTGGCTCTTACTGGTTCTTCCTTTACAAATATCTGGGTATTGTCTGCTACTCTGACTATACCAGAGGGAAATGTTTGTGTAACAGTAAATGGAAGAGTTGTGCCGAGAACGCCAACAACAATTTTATCACCTTTTATTAGAGGCCTACCCAGTAGTCTCCTCCTTATAAAATCTCCAAATCCAGCAGAAAACCTTATGGCTTGATTTGGAGAAATAACAACCTTTCTTGCATCTTTTACGTCAGCTTTCTTTATTTTAACTGTTTCACCAAGGGAAACTTCTGCATTTTGCCTTAATATTCCATCCATTCTTACTATACCAAGTCCTTCATCTTCTGCATATGCACGCCAGACTATGGCAACAGTTTTTCTTTTTCCTTTAATTTCAACAATGTCGCCAGTAGATATACCAAGGATTTCTCTTGTCTTACTATCAAGTCTTACAATACCTCTACCAACGTCGTTCTGCATTGCCTCTGCAACTTTTAGTTCTATCTGCATTCCTGACACCTTCATTACTATTTCATTACTATTTCTATACTAATAATAAATATATTTATCGTTGCCTTCGGCAATGTTGATTGATAATAGGGTAAATAATAATTTAAAAATAGAGGGGAAGGGAGAAGTTTATTTATGATGTGTCATTTCTCTGGAACCTTCTGGCAATCTCTTCATATTTCTTCAGTTCTTCCTTGGGAAGAGGCCTGAGCTTTTTAATAGCTTCTTCAAAGTGCTTCTTCTGTAGTTTAAGTTCACTTTTTATTTTTTCTTTGTCAAAGCTCTTGCCTTCCTTGATGAATTCCCTTATTGCAAGCATTACTGCCTCATTGCAGACTGCTGCTATGTCGGCGCCAGTGTAACCCTCTGTTGCCTCTGCCAGCTCTTCAAAGTTCACATCCTCCGCCAGAGGCTTCTTCTTTGTGTGGAGTTTAAATATCTCCACCCTTGCCTCCTTATCTGGCGGAGGTATATATACGAGTCTGTCAAATCTGCCAGGTCTGAGAAGAGCCGGGTCCATAATGTCAGGCCTGTTGGTAGCACCTATCACCACAACGCCTCGAAGCTCTTCAAGGCCGTCGAGTTCTGTAAGAATCTGGCTCACAACCCTCTCTGTGACATGGGAGTCAAATCCTGCTCCTCTTGCAGGAGCTATTGAGTCTATCTCATCCATGAAGACAACACAGGGCGCAGCCTGCCTTGCCTTTCTGAAGGTCTCCCTGACTGCCTTTTCGCTCTCGCCAACCCACTTGCTCAGAAACTCTGGACCCTTAACGCTTATAAAGTTGGCTTCACTCTCATTGGCCACTGCTTTAGCAAGCATGGTTTTACCAGTGCCTGGGGGCCCATAGAGGAGAATGCCCTTTGGCGGCTTGGCATCCATGTGTTCAAAAACTTCAGGGAACTTCAGAGGCCACTCCACAGCCTCCTTGAGCTCCTGCTTTGCACTTTCCAGGCCGCCTATATCGCTCCACTTTACATCTGGAACTTCGACAAGAACCTCACGCATGGCGCTGGGCTCTATGTCCATGAAGGCTTCCTGGAAATCGCTATAGGTGACCTGAATCTTTTCAAGTATCTCAGCAGGTATACTTTCAAGCTCAAAGTCTATCTCTGGAAGTATTCTTCTGAGAGCTCGCATGGCAGCTTCCTTGCAGAGTGCCTCTAAATCTGCACCAACAAAGCCATGGGTCTTATCGGCAAAGTCTTCTATTATCTTAGTTCTCTCCTCCTCATCTTCAGGGAGAGGCATACCTCTTGTATGTATGAGAAGAATTTCCTTCCTTGCATTTCTATCTGGCACACCAATCTCAATCTCCCTGTCAAACCTGCCAGGCCTCCTGAGAGCAGGGTCTATGGCATCAGGTCTATTGGTAGCGCCTATAACCACAACCTCTCCTCTGCTCTCAAGGCCATCCATGAGGGAGAGAAGCTGGGCAACTACTCTGCGCTCAACCTCACCAGTAACTTCCTCTCTCTTGGGAGCTATGGCATCTATCTCATCTATGAATATTATGCTGGGAGCATTGTCCTCTGCTTCCTTGAAGACCTTTCTGAGGTTCTCCTCACTCTCACCGTAAAACTTGCTCATTATCTCTGGTCCAGAGATGCTATAGAAGTTGGCATTAGTCTCATTGGCCACAGCCTTGGCGAGAAGAGTTTTACCAGTACCAGGAGGACCGTGAAGAAGGACACCTTTAGGTGCCTCCACACCGAGGCGCTCAAATACCTCTGGATACTTCAGAGGAAGTTCAATCATCTCTCTGACTTTTCTTATCTCCTCCTTCAGACCACCTATATCCTCATAGGTAACCCTGGGAATCTTGGACTCCTTAATCTCCCTGGCAGGCTTCTCGCTAATCTCAATCTGGGTGGAGTAGTTTATTATTGCTGCTTCAGCATAGGGCTGAATTGCAACAACGACGAGGCCAATTTTTCTCCCCATTATGTTGATCTCAATCAAATCGCCCTTGGTTATTGCTCTGTTCTCAAGATAGGACTTGAGATAGGTCTCTCCGCCAACAATTCTCAAAGGTTCTGTTGGAGCGAGCTTAACCTTTGAGGCGATTTTGGGATCAATTTTCTTGATCTTTACCTTATCGTCAATACCTATGCCAGCATTTTTTCTGGTGAAGCCGTCAATCCTGATAATCCCAAAACCCTCATCTTCAGGATAACCAGGCCAGCATATTGCGACTGTGTTCTTTTTTCCTATAATCTGGACAACATCACCAGTAGAGATGCCCAGTTTTTCCATAACTAGGGGGTCAATTCTTGCTATCCCCCTTCCCACATCATTAGACTTAGCTTCTGCTACTTTTAATTCCAGGTCTTTCATAAAAACCACCTCCTGCTATTCCTCCTATTTATATATGCTTGAGATAATTTATAAGTTCTCTTTCGGAACTTGGAACACCTACTATTCTATAGGCTCCATTTATTATCATGGTGGGTACACCCTGTATGCCATATCTCCTTGCTATTTCAGCATTCTCAGGTTCAGTAATATCTCTCTCTATGAGAAGAGCATTTGGAAGCTCTTTAACTATTCTCTCTGCAATTTCCTTCGCCCTTGGACAGTAAGGGCAGGTTGGGGAAGTAAATAACTCAATTAGTATTCCTCTATCCATATAACAACCTCCTTTTATTTTTCTAACTTTATGTTATTAAAGTATTTTACCCAGATGAATCATTTCTGAAATTAGAACCATCAGCGGTTACCCTTAACCCTTGAAGGAAACAAAAGAAAATCCCTCCCGTTATTTATATTAATGGGGGACAAATCCCCCTTATTTGTTGAATGGTATTGATAAGGTTTAGAAAGGGTATTATATTTGTGTCACTGTGGCGTAGCCACCGGGGTTCAAGGAAGGGGGTTCTAGTATTTAGTACCCACATAAACCCCCTTCTCAATTAATCGATTTTTATGGAGGTTCTCTTCTCCACCTTCTTCTTGGGAAGTACAACCTCCAGTATACCATTTTTGAAGCTTGCCCTGGCCTTTGCAGGGTCAACATCAGCAGGCAGTGTGAAGACTCTATAGAATTTATTATATCTTCTCTCTCTTCTTACATATCCTTCTTTTTCTTCCTTCTCTTCCCTTTTCACCTCAGCGCTAACTTCGAGACTGTTCTCTGTGGCATTTATATTGATGTCTCCCTTCTCAACACCTGGCATCTCTATAGTCACTTTAACGTCCTTGTCGGTTTCTATAATATCAGCATAGGGTTCCCTTATGCCCAGTTCAATTCCACCTGCTGGAGGAAGTTTTAATCTCTCTCCCCAGATTTCTTCAAAAAGCTGATTCATTCTCCTTTCTAGATTCCTTAGTTCCTCAAAAGTATCCCTCCACATCCACATCACCTCCTTATTAAATATGAAGAAAAAAATATATAAAGTTTATTCAACTTTAATTTCGAAACCTTTGGTTTTTGGCTTGGCAATTCTTGTTTTTATTTCAAGGACACCATTGTTGTACTTTGCCTTGGCTGACTTGGGGTCAATGTCAATATCAAGGGGCACTCTCTTGAAGTACTTTCTTTCGCCACGCTCTGCATTTACCACCACTTCATTCTCAGTAGCTTCTATTTTAATGTCTTCTTTCTCAACACCAGGCATCTCAATAGTGATTATGACCTCATTGTTTTTCTCATCCTTGATTACATCAGTGAAAGGCTCCCTCTCAGAGGGAACAAGGCCCTGAGGTGTTGGCTCTACATTGCCAAAGGTTCTGACTTCTGGCTGACCTTCAGGAGTGACCCTGATGCTCACACCATAATAAAGGGGCTGTTCAGTGCTTTTTACTGGCAAAGTTGAAAAGCTCCTTTCAAGTTCTTCAAATATTCTATTTATTTCTTCAAAGGGATCAAAGAATCCTCTTCTCCACCACATGGTGCATCACCTCCATAGGAGTTTTAGTTACCTTTTGTTACTATTCTAATGGTGTCAGTGTAACAAGAATAAGAATTTTAGTAACCTGTTGTTATTATATTGTAGAATTCTCTTCTGGGTGTGAGTTTAATATTAGTACGATTTATATTCCCTGTATGCAGTTTGATATGCACTAATGTAAGGTTTATATTACTCCAGAGGGAGTAACTTAAAGAAGTTGGAGGTTGTAGAGTGAGGTTGATTTACCTGTTTGCTGGCTTGCTTGTGCTGACGGGAATAATGAGCGGTTGCACAACAGAAGAGAAGCCGAAAAGTGAGGATGAAGCGTTTAAAGAGTATGTGAAGCTGATTGATGAGAGTGCTCCACTGCTTGTAGAAGTAAATGAACACATAAACGAGGCAAAAGAAGTCATATCAAAGTGAAGATATGATGAAGCAATAGAAGAATTAAAAAAAGCTAAGAAACTTGCTTATCAGATTAAGGATAACTACAAAAGAGGATATGAAATAATTCAAGATCCAGAACTTAAATTATATGCTGAATATAAC
>CAZCRG010000052.1:0-11330 GCA_964501105.1 Candidatus Hydrothermarchaeota archaeon
ATAAAAGACCTTAACTCAGAAATAAAAATTTTAAAAGCCAAGAACAGAGAACTTGAAGAAAATCTTCAAAATATATCAAAATTAGAAGGTCTCTGTCCCACCTGCAGAAGACCTCTTGAAGAACATACAAGGGAAGAGATTATCAGAGATTATAAGGAAAATATTAAAAACAATACTCAGAAGATTCTTGAATCACAGAAAAGCCTCAAAAAGCATGAAGATTCCATTGAAGAATTGAATCTCAAAATAGATAATATAAATTCTCTAAATTTCGACCTTGTAAAAGAAAAAATTAGGGATCTCGGAGAGGTACTTAAAAAAATAGAAACTTTAACCTCTGAAGTTAAATCAAATAAGGATAAGCTCATAAAATTTGATGAAATTAAAGGAGATTTGGAGGAAATAAAAGAGAAAATTCTTAAGCTTAAAAAAAGCCACGACCTCTATGTCAGTGCCAGAAATTATCTAAGAAAATACCTGCCTGAAAGGGAAGAACTTGGAAAAAAGCTTGTGGAAATTGAAGAAAAACTGGGTAATATAGACAAAGATGCGGCTGAGATAAAGAGAAAGCTTGGAATTCTCCCTGACACGAACTATTTAAATAAAAAAGAGTTTGAGCTGAGAACTCTGAACAAAGAGATAGAGAGGCTAACGGGAAAACTATCATCTCTAAGGGCAAACTTGGCAAATGCAGAGAAAAGTATTGAGGAACTTAAAGAAGAGGTGGAAATGCTCAGAAAAAGAAAGGAGGAGAGGAAAAAACTTGAAAATTACATAAGTTTTCTGGAGAGAGTAAGGAATCTCTTTCACAAGGATATGCTTCAAAAGCGCCTTAGACAAAGGGCAAGGCCTCTCATAGAAAAGTACACAAGAGAGATTTTTGAAAACTTTAACCTGCCCTACTCTGACTTAATTATAAAGGACGACTACAGTATATCTCTGATAGGTCCCAGGGGAGAAAGTACTGCTGAAACTTTATCTGGAGGTGAGGTGATAGCCTGCTCTCTTGCCCTGAGAATTGGGATAGCAAAAGCTCTCTCAGGTCCTGCCATGGATATAATAATACTGGATGAGCCCACAATTCATCTCGATGCACTTAGAAGGAGAGAACTTGTCGAGATTATAAAGAGGCTCTCTACCCTCCCCCAGACTATTGTTGTTACTCACGACAGGGAGTTTGAGGAGGCTGCAAGTAGAGTTTTTCTTGTGGAGAAGGTGGCTGGAATCTCAAGTGTAAAGGAAATTACTGAGACAGATGCTCTATCATATCCACCAGCCCAATAGTTCCAGTCATCATCACATCCCCTATGGGATTTGCAAACTCAACGCCCAGAGAGGAGTTCTCCAGCATGCCTCTATTGGGTCCAGTTGCAAGAATTCTCTTTATCTGCTCAATACCAACACCTTCAACAATATGACATCCATGGCCTGAGTCATTGTAGATCTCTTCATTGGTAACATCGCCGTTGGCAAAGCGCTTTATAAGCTCTTCAAGCTTCTCCTTGTTTAGAAGTCCAGTATGGTGCTCCAGAAGCCCCAGCACTCTGTCGTCCTCTCCAACAAGAGCAATAAGAGTATGCCCGTTGCCTATATCTATGGCTATAGCGGGACGTTCCTCAATACCATGGAGGGCACCAACTATGGCAGCAAGTTTTGAGTCAGAAATAAAAACTTTACCTTTATAACTCTTCAGAGTTTTCATAACTCCCTGCATTCTAGTGTAGTACTCGGGAGGCTCATTATATCCAAGTTCAAGATAACTTTTTCCCCTCTCCATGAGCTCCTTAAGATTTCTGAATCTGAATACTCTATCAGACTCTCCAGGAGGAGCCCTTCCATGGTCCTGGACAGCAACACCAATATAATCAAAGTTGAAGTCTTCGCCAATAGGCTCGAGAATCCTTCTGAAAAACTCCATATCAACATCCCTTGTTTCAATAACTGTGTAGTCATCAAAGGGAGGTTCTTCTGCTATCTCTATACCAAGCTCCTTAACCTGGTTCAGGTCGTCTCTGACTGTATAGGCAGCTTCCCTCTGCATGGCAACTCTGAAGCCCCTCTCAAGGTGCTTTTTCAGGGCAAAGGCAAAGGGCCCACCGCCCATGGTTACACCTTTAATAAAAAGATTGGAATTTGAACGCATCACCTTTGAGGCGAGAATTCTGGTTGGTGATGGAAAAACCATCTTTATATTATTTTCAGGGTTTTTAGTTGAATCATAAACAAGGATATCCTGGGTTCCCATTCCTATATCTATGGAAAAGATTCTCAGTTGATCTTCCTCAATACTGGGATGGAGATGGCCATGGTGGAGCATAACATATAATAATCAGGAGACCACTATAAACATTACTGTGATTGAAAAGCTGCTTTCTATTGTTGGGAGGCTTCTTAGCCTGATACTTAATAGGTTTCATGTCAGCTCCAGCTATACCCTTCTCGTCTCAATATTCTTCCAGTTTTCCTCTATTGCTGCCCTCTATATGGCTTTACTGGAGCAACCTTACTCAAGCCTCCCAGAATATTTCTTTTCAGGTTTTCTACTAACTTCTGCCCTTCTCTTTGAGGCTGCAAAGGCACAGGAGGAAAAGCTAAAGTTGAGGGAAGCTCTTAGAAGACTCTTTGACCTCCCAGTTATTGCTGCTTTAGCATTACTCCTGCCAGTGGCCTTTATTCTTCCCGGTGTTATGGGCTTCACCCCTATGGAAGAGTTCTACTACATTTCCTTTGGCTTAATTGTTCTGGGCAGTCTTCTGCTGGAAAGGCCATTGCTCTACTCCTCAGGGAGGATGGTTACTTTAGCACTGTTCTCCATTTATGGGAGCTACAACGATGCCTTTGAGGAGCTTCTCCTTGCTTCCTTTATTCTTTTAGCAGGAGCTTCCACTCTTGGACTTCTATATATTTTAGTGAGAAATCTTAAGTTTCCTGCCCTTTTTTCCAGGGTGCTCCAGCCTGTGAGGAGCTTTATCTCTTCTATCCTTACCAGGAGTTTCTTTGAGAAGGAAGCAATGGAAGAAGAGGAAGAGGAGCCCACAGTAACCCAGGATGTGGGTTTTTCCTTTGTTGCCCTTGTGGTTGATGAAGGTGAGGAGCCCATTAAGGGAGCGAGGGTTACTCTTCTCAATAAGGAGCAGATGCTCAAGGAGTTTAAAATTACAGGAAATGATGGGAAGTGCAGTTTTGAGGGCCTCGAAGATGGAGAGTATATAATCTCAGTTGAAGCTAAGGGATTTGAGCCTCAGGAGCATGAGAGATATATTAGCTCCTCTACAGGTGAGATATTTAAAGTCAAAAAAGAAAAGGTTCAGAAAGAGGAGCCCTCCAGTATTGAGGAGGAAGATATCTTTGCTGGAGAATCAGCTCTTATTGAGTACACCTCTTCAGAGGATTTGAGCAGCATTGTAAGAGCTATTGTGAAGGAGCACATAGCCAGCGACAGAGAGGTTTTTCTTGCCGCCATGCCACCCAGGAGTCAGCAGTACAGAAAGGAGTTTGAAGATTATATTAAAGAGGGCAAGATGAGGGTGATAAATGTTCCTCTGAGAGGCTCTCTGCCTGAGAGTGACAGGAATATTCAGGAAATCCCCATGACCAATCTGGAGTATTTCAGGGCAGTTATTGAGGAGATGCCTGCAGGGAGCCTTCTAATCTTTGAGCCTCTGAGCAGTCTGATAATAAACCTGGGAAAAAATCCAGCCTACCAGTTTATTTCAAAGACAGTTGATTTACTGAGCAAAGAGGGGCTCTTCTTTATCAGCTTTATCAACAAAGAAAGTTCTGAAGAAGCTTCAATGTTCAGAGATCTTTTTGTTGCTGTGGCTGAGATTTCAGAAGGTAAATTGAAGAGGATACGATAATTTTCTTTTACTTTCCGTAAAAAAGTCTTTCTGCAAGAAAGTCTGGAAGGCCTGCTCTTTTTATTGCTTTAGCTGTTTTCTCTACAGGATAATCAACTCTAACAATCTCAGCCTCTCTCTTATTGAGGTCAAGAAAGGCAAAGCTGGCTTCTTTTGCTCCATCTCTGGGCTGACCAACACTGCCAGGGTTGAGAATAAGGCCCTCTTTAACTTCCTTAATAAAGGGAACATGGGTATGGCCAAGTATGAGGATTTTCCTCTCTGCAGCTTTCAGGTAGGAACTGAGAACAGATTCATAAGTGTAGGGGAAAACATACTCATCCAGTGGGTCTACAGGACTTCCATGCACCATATAAAAATTCTCTGTGGATAACCTAATTGCCAAGGATTCCAGATAGGAAAGGTGCTCCTCTCCAAGCCTACTTCTTGTCCAGAGTATAGCCTTTTCTGCTAAGGGATTGAAGCCCCAGGTATTGAGAGTTACAACTGCATAGTCGTGATTGCCCATAACACTTTTTATTCTCTTTTTCCTGAAGATTTCTATAGTTTCTTCAGGAAAGGGATTGTAACCTACCACATCGCCAGCATGATATATTTCAGCTCTCCCAACCTCATCCAGAACAGCTTCAAGGGCATAGAGATTGCTGTGCACATCGCTGATTATAGCAATTTTCATAGATTATATATTTCTTATGGCTGGATAAATAGATGTTCTTAAACTACCACCTGCTTCACTTATCTTATGGAGAGAGTGATTATTTATGAGGTTAACTTAGAGGGTAATTCTGAATATGGGCTATAAATCTTTTAAAGACCTTCTGGGCTACGAAGAAACCCTTTTTAAGGAAGACAGGGTGTTCGACCTAGATTATATTCCTGAAAATTTTATCCACAGAGATGCCCAGATGCAGAGTATAGCTCTCTGCCTCCTTCCAGCCTTAAAGGGAGGGAGAGCAATAAATGCACTAATTGTTGGTCCCTCAGCCACAGGAAAAACCACTGCTGTAAAGTTGAGATTTCAGGAGCTGGAGGAGGAGAGCACACGAGTTGTGTGTGTTCACATAAACTGCCAGATTACAGATACAAAATTTGGCGTTTTTTCTCAGATTCACAAGAAACTTTTTGGATATTTGCCACCTGAAACAGGGGTGCCTTTCTCAAGAATTTATGAGGCAATTTTCAAGAAGCTCATTAAAGATGAAAAAAGTCTTGTTGTGGCTCTAGACGACATGAACTATCTCTTCTATGGGAGGCAGGGAAATGAGATACTCTACGACCTTCTCAGAGCTCATGAGCTTTTCCCTGAGGTTAAGACCTCTGTCTTCGGCATAGTGAGCGACAGTGCCATGACTCTCAAGCTGGATCCCAGGGTGAGCTCTATATTCAGCTACAGGGAGATTTTCTTCCAGCCCTATTCAAGAGCTGAGATGTATGACATTCTCAAAAACAGGGCTAAACTTGGCTTCTTCCCTGGAGTAATTGAGGATGAACTCATTGAAAAAATTGCCAGTTATGCTTTTGAACATGGAGATTTGAGAGTTGGAATAGAGCTTCTGAGAGTTAGTGGCATTATAGCAGAGGCTGAGGCTTCCCGCAAGATTCTTGATAAGCACGTGGAGAAGGCCTATGAAAACTCCAAGCTTGTTAATATGAAGCTTCTCATATCTTCTCTCAGCAAGAGTGAAAAAACCCTTTTAAGGCTCATTGCAGACTCAGAGGAGCCTATCTCAGGGGAGATATATCAGAAATTCAAGGAAAAAACAAAGCTGAGCTACACAAAGTTTTACAGGCTTATTGCTAAGCTTGAGGATTTAAAGCTTATTGAAACCTCCTTCTCAGCCCCTGGCAGGGGCAGAAGCAGAAAGATTATTCTCAGGCATCCAAAAGAAGACCTTCTTAGATTTCTCTGAGGTGATTGTTTTGATAGTGATTTTAAGACTGGGCCACAGGCCTATGAGAGATAAGAGGATAACAACCCACGTAGCGCTGGCAGCCAGAGCTCTTGGTGCAGATGGGATTTTTTTGACAGAAGAGGATAAAAAGGTAGTTGAAAGTGTAGAAAAGGTGGTTGAAAACTGGGGCGGTGACTTCTTTATTAAAGTTGATAGGGACTGGAAGAAACTCATAACCTCATGGCAGGGAACAAAGGTTCACCTCACCATGTACGGGCTGCCCTTTCAGGATGTTATGGAGCAGATAAAAAAGAGTGAAGATATTCTTGTTGTTGTGGGTGCCGAGAAGGTGCCCGGGGAGGTTTTCAGGCTTGTGGACTATAATATAGCTATTGGCAACCAGCCTCACAGCGAGGTAAGTGCTCTTGCTATATTTCTTGACAGACTAACCGAAGGAAGCTGGGTGGACAGGAAAATTGAAGGAAAACTTAAAGTTATACCTTCTGAGAGAGGAAAGAAAGTGGTGAAAGGTTAAAATGCACCTCCTTATAGCTGGAATTCACACCCGCCCTGCCGTAGCTTCTGCCAGGAGGCTTGGCTACAGTGTAACTGCAGTGGACTACTTTGGTGATGTAGATTTAAAGCTTCTTGCTGACAGCTCAAGAACTGTAGTTCAGCAGAAGCCCTTCAAAAGCACAGGTAAAATAGAGGAAAATTATTCCGACGAAGCTCTAATTTCCCTCGCTGATGGTATTGAAAGCGACATAACAATATTAACATCAACTCTTGAGCTGAAAAGGGATAATGTTACAGGAAATGACCCCAGGAAAATAAAAAAACTAAAAAATAAGGCATATCAGATTAAAAAGCTGAAAGATCTTGACATAAAAATTCCCGAGACTGAGTTTGCCTCTTCAAGAGAGGAAGCTCTGGAGATTATTGAGGACTTTGGTTTTCCTGCTGTTCTCAAGCCTGTCTCTGGTGCAGGTGGTAGAGCTGTAACCCTTGTCAGGAGGAAAGAAGAGATTCCTGAGATCCATGAAGAGTACCTGATTCAGAGGTTTATTTCTGGAGTTCCTTTAAGTATTTCAGTTCTCTCCACAGGCAGGGAAAGTATAGCACTATCTTCAAGCCTTCAGATTCTTGGGTATGAGCTTTCTAACGCTAAAGGTTTTACCTACTGTGGAAGTCTGGTTCCCTATAAGCCCATGCCAGAAGCAGAAGCTTTGGCTGAGGAAATATCCCTTAAACTCGGGTTGAAGGGCTGGAATGGCGTAGATTTTGTGGAAAGCGGAGGAGATCTTTACTTTATGGAGGTAAATCCAAGATTTCAGGGCACCTTTGATGCCATAGAGAGAGCTTACTCTGTAAACTTGGTGGAGGCTCATTTAAAAGCCTGTGAAGGCGAGCTTATTGAGAAGCCTTCTCCAAGGCGGTATGCTGTGAGGCTCTCTCTTTTCTCAGCACAGAGAAGCCTTGTTCAGGGAAATCTTCTGGGCATAACCCAGGATGTTCCTCTGAAGAACTCTATTATAGAAAGTGGGGAGCCCTTTACTACTGTTGTGGAGACAGGGAGAAGTAGAAGAGAAGCTCTGGAGAGGGCAAGGGTAAAAGCGAGAAAGGCCTACAGCTATCTCAGGGTGCTCTAACTGCTAACACCTATCTCCACTCTCGCTATGTACCCCTTAAATCTCTCCCTTGGCAGGAGGTAGTAAAGTATATTCTCGAGAAGCTTTTGATGTCCAGAGTAGTATGGCTCATCGCCTGTAACCACAATTTTTCCCTCTCCAAGAGTTGCCGCCATCCATATCACTGGCATGTAGGAGGTTTTTAATGATACCTCATCCCAGATAACTCTGTTGATTACTACTCCAGGGCCTGGGCCAGTTCTTAACCAAGCTGATAAAGTTAGCCTGTAGGTTCCATTTTCCCTGAGTAGAGGTGAGATATCAATACTTTCATAATTCCATGTTGTTGTGGAGTTGTAGTCAGCCTGCCACAGTAGATACTCTCTTCCCGAGGGTGTTCTAAGATAAATATAGAGCTTTGAAGGAAGAGCATTGCTGTAATTGTAGATTCTCCAGGCAAAGGATAGATTGGCAATTTCAGGCAGTATGCGCTCTCCATAGTAGAAGCTCTGACTCCAGTTGGCATAGCCATCTATATTAGCAGTAGTGGTGTAGCTCTGGGCAGTATATATGAGCTCAGGGTCGCCAGTGGCTGTCCAGTCGTTAATTATATCAGCACTGGATGTAGAGTTGCTCCAGACAGAGCTTGGGTCTGTGGAGAAATAGCCGTCAATTATGAAACTGGAATTGGTAATATAGCTGTTGTTTACTGAGGCAAACATTATATTTTTGTAGGGCGTTGAATTGTAGGGCTTCAGCCATGACCAGAAGGTATAGAGTGGATTGGAAGGATGGGATGATGCGCCGCTCTGCCTCTGGCTGAGATAGATACTATCCTGAGAAGAGGGATAGGTTACAGAGAGATTGCCGGGGAAGTTTAAAATCCCGAGATAACTCTCAACAAGAGTTTGATTGACACCACCCTGGGCACTGGCATCAATATAAAAAGAAGAGAGAAACCCATAGCCTGAATCCTGACCAAGTAATCCGAGACTTCCTCCCTTCAGAACATAGCTGTAAATTTCAGAGCTTCCTGCTGTAAGGTTACCATTAATTGAAAGGTCCTGAGCAGCATGGGTACCAATAATCACTGCATCAAAGGTATAGAGATTGTTTTCATAGGAGATGTTGAATAAATCCCCTATATTGGCGGAGGAAAACTCAACAACCCTGCAGCCCCGATTCTTTAAAATATCCTCCTCATAGGAGATGTTACCTATATAGGCCACTCTTGGCGAAGAAATAAAGGCAGCAGAACTTTTCAACACTCTTACTGTCCGATTTTCAGGAATTTTGCCTGTGGAAAAGATGAAGAACCTCTCCTCCCTTCCCGTCTCTGCCTCCTGAGCAGGGTTCTGGATTGATACCGCTGGAAGTGCCGCTATATCTTCAGGGGAGCAGTAGAGATGGTAGAGATTTTCCCCCGTGGTGGAAAAGTTCAAATTGAGACTTTTAATATACCTGCTGCTGGAGTCGTAGTAGGAGATGACTGAGGCGGAGGAGCTTGCACTTCTGCCCTTACTGTCATAGAGCATAATTGAGGTGCAGTGAGCTCTTGGAAGAAGGAGCTCAAGAGAAGCATTGGAAGAGCTATCATTTATGTATATAGGGATTCTGTAATCAAAGCTGCTGTTGGCCCAGTTCTCAGGCTGGAAGCTTACCTTAATAAATACATCACCCTCAGCTCCGAGTTTCTCTCTCAGTGTACTGTAGCTGAGATTCAAAAGTTCTTCAATTTTAAGGTCCTGAAGGGCATACTTGAGACTTTCATTCCTTATGGGGTCGTAGAGAGCAAGGCCTAAGGCTGAGGGAGAGCTAAGGTGCCAGTTTCTGGGGCTTCCTGAGCTTTCAAGAAGAAGAGTTTTAATCTTCTCAGCCTCAAAGCTCAGACGCTCCTCTTCAGAAAAACTCTTTGCCTGGCTGAAGTGATTGAAAAGGGCAGCCGAGGAGAAAATAAGCACTGAAGTAAAGACTGCTACTCCAACAATTATATCAACAGTCTTCTCCACCATTCAGATACCCACTCCAACCCTGAATACCAGGTAGCTTATAGCAAGAAGCACAAGACTGTGCTTGACTCCATCGTAGATACTTCCCTCCCCGACTTTTCCTGCCACAAGGCCTGTGAAAGCCCCCTGGATAAGTGACATGTGGAATAGTAGCCTCTTGAATTCTCCAAGATTTGATCCCTGCATTACTCCGGAAAGGCCAGAGATTCCCTCTATTAGAGATTTAATGAGCATAACGATAATTCCTAGAAACACTAGATGGGAAAAGTATATTATAATTGTATAGGTCTTCATAGAACCCTTAAGTTCATCCTCCATCTCTCGCATCATCCTGCTGAATCTTGCCACAGCATCCAGTGTTCTTGTTATATCACCACCCGAACGGTTCGCCTCAATAATAATTGAGATACTTCTCTGAATGTGCTTACTTGCTCTGCGCTTTGAAAACTGTAGTAAGGCTTCTTCCAGAGGTATGCCCCAGGATATCTGGCTGTATATTCTCTTGACGTCATTGGAGAGGTAGGAGTAATCCAGGCCAGTGGCAGACTTTATGGCATGAGGCAGTGTCATTCCAGCCCTTCTGGAGTTGGCTATATCTCTGAGAAAATTTGGAAATTCCTTCTCCACAACTCTAAGCTCTCTCAGCTCCAGATAGCGCAGTAAAAAGTAGGGAGAGACGGCTAGGGCAAAACCAATAACTGAGATAGTATCAATGCTCCTTGTGGCTATAGTTCTTATAAGTAAGACAAAGCCCAGGGTAATTCCAAAGGCCAGTGAAATCTGGTACTTCCTTTCCATCCCATCACTCCATTTTTGGAATACTAGCTTCTATAAATAAGAGGTACATTATGTTGGCAGCAGGTATTATAAGATATATGAACATTTTCATTAGAATAATTGGGTCCATTGGCCCGCCTCCTATAAGCCCCATCATGGAGCCCATGACTATAAAAAATATGGGTCCTGCCACAAATATAGTAACATAAGCTTCAGAGTACATTCCAAGGCGCTCTATTACGTCCTTCCACATATTTTTATGCTTTGCAGTTATGGAATCTGCTGCTTCATTCAAAAAGGATGATAGGTCTCCACCTGTGTTTATAGTAGATGCTATGCCAATGAGGAGTCTTCTGAACTCATCTGAGGGAGTTCTTGCCGCTCTCCTCTTTAAGGCTTCAGTTATATCATAGCCAAAGGTCTCGCTGTCCCTGATTATATTGCTCGCTTCTTTGGACACTTCACCATAGCGCTCAAATCTTGCCAGAGAACTGAAAATAGCCAGAGGAGGAACGCCACTCACAGCTATTGTTGCCATGTGGTTCACAGCATAGGGCAGAGAGGCCTCTATAGAGCGCCTTCTTTCTCCAGCTAAAAGCTTGGGTAGGGAAATAAAAATAGCAAAAACAGCCAGAGAGGCTGTAGAAGAAAGAATGAAAGCGGCAAATAGGTTAAACATGGGCATATCTCTGAGGATTATAACTATGAAGGAGGATAAAAATAAAATTGAAAAGGTAAGGATGGAAGATAGGAGGGCTCCGCTTAGGTAGGCTGAGAGAGTAATTCTTATGTCAGCCCCCTGGAGGTCTCTCCTCAGACTTCCAAAGGGCTCAGATATCTTTTCAGCAAAGCCTCCCAGTATTCTATGTGCAAAGAGTATATAATCTTCAAAACTCATATTCAACCCTTCGTCTTGCCTTTAATAGAAATATTATTCCTGCGATTCCAATAAATAAAGCAAGGATTATTGCAACCTTCACGAGAGGGCTCCTCCCTGGCTGTTCCTTCTCCTCAATTTTCTCTTCTTCCAGAGCCTTCCTTTCAACCTTTTCAACTTTGCTTTCAACTTTCTTCTCAACATCTACTTTGACCTTAGGCTTGACCACATCTATGTTAAGCTCTGTTCTGGAGAGATATTTCTTTTTTCTGTTATCATTCCAGGAG
>CAZCRG010000053.1:0-11293 GCA_964501105.1 Candidatus Hydrothermarchaeota archaeon
ATTTTGTCTTCTTCGGGGCAGCAGTTTATATGTCAATAATGGTAAAAAGATTTGAGCCCAAGGTGTAGTTATGGCAGAAGAGAAGAGAAAAAAAGAAAAGGCGTTTGAAAAAATAATAAAAAGAATAAGAATACCGAGGAAACTTATTCCAAAGAGAGTTCTTGGAAGAATGGAACTTTTACTTGTCAAAGCTTATATAACTTTCTCTGCTACAGAATGGATTGGTATATTTAGTGTCATTGGTTTTATTGCCTTCATAATCGCCACTATATTGATAAATATATTTGCAGGCATAGGAGCTTTTATTCTAATGATTGTAATTATGTATGTCTATCCTGTGATGCAGGCAAATAAGAGAATGGCTCAGGTAGAAGAATATCTTCCAGATGCTCTTCATCACATGTCAGTCTCAATAAAAACAGGTCTTGTTCTTGATGCAGTTATTCAGGAGATTGCAGACTCAGATTATGGAGCTTTAAGTGATGAGTTTTCAAAAATTGTTCTTGAAATGAGGAGAGGGAGACCAATAAGAGCTGCTCTGCTTGCCTTTGCAAAGCGTACAGGAAGTAAACAAATTGAAAGAGCTATAAGATTGCTAATTGAGGGTCTTGAGGCAGGTGGACCTATAAGTGATGTGCTCGAGGAGGTTGCTGAGGATATAAGGGCTGTTAGAGTTATCCAGAGGGAAAGGAAGTCTTTAACCATGCAGCAGATATCCTTCCTTGCCATAGCTTCTTTAATGGCAGGTCCCTTTGTCATGGGAATTACTGCTGCTCTTCCAGCTATTATGGAAAGCGCAGTGGGAAGCTCAGCACAGGCTGCTGAATACCCTCTTGAGGAGCTGGGGCAAATTGTTCAGGCTCTAACCTTTTATGTTGTGGCTCAGGCAGTTGCTTCTGCCTTAATGATGGGTGTTGTTATGTACGGCGATATGCGAAAAGGTTTAAAATTTGCTCCTCCCATGGCTATTGCTGCCTATACAATATTTTATATTATAAAAACCTTCATGCCATCAATGTTAGAATCCTTCTAAATCTCCAGCTTCTTCAGCTGGTCCAAAACTTTTTTTCTTATTTCCTTTGCTTCAGGTAGCTCTGCAGTTATTTTTCCTTCTTTAATAAGAGGAAGGAGTACCTGCTCCATAGGAGTTGAGCATTCAGGGCAGAGAGGCTTTTCTTTATCTTTATAATAGACAACCTTTCCGCTGAGGCAGCTTGGGCATCTATAAACAATCTTCTTTCCTCCCAGTTTTCCCCTCTTGGCAACTGGCTTTCCTTCCATCTCAACAATATCCAGAGCGAAGTCTATAGTTGCTGCTGCACTTATACTCGTCCCCACGCCAAAGCCGTCAGCCAGGGTTAATTCGCCAATATTTTCCTCTTTTATGCCTCCTGAAACAAAAATCTTCACATTTTTATATCCTCTAATATCCAGCTCCCACCTCAACTCTTCCACAATCTTCTTAATATTACCTCTCCTTGAGCTGGGTGTATCGATTCTGATACCATAGAGCTTTTTTATAGTTTCTGTAGCCCATATTGCCTCTCTCTTCTCATCGCAGTAGGTGTCAACAAGAGCAATTCTTGGCACCTCTTCAGGCAGGGCTTCGTCGTAGTACTTCCAGGCAAGTTTCTGGTCTCCCACTGTGATTATTAAGGCATGGGGCATAGTGCCACTTGCCTTTTCCTTCAGGAGCTTTTCAGCAGCAATGCCAGAGAAGCCATCGCATCCGCCTATATAGGCGCTCCTGTCTATCATGGGAGCAATGGCAGGATGCATTCTTCTTATTCCAAAGCTGAGTACTGGCTTATCTCCAGCCAGTTTTTTGAATCTCGCTGCCTTTGTTGTTATGCCAGAAGCTTGACAGAGCAAGCCTAGAAGAGGAGTCTCAAGTTCGCAAAACTCAGAATAGTATCCCTCTATTCTCATCACAGGCTCTCCAGGATAGAAGGCAGTGCCTTCCGGCATGGAGTAAACATCAATATTGTAGCCTTCAAGGAGTTTTGCAGCTTCCTCAACTCCAGCTAAAATTCCCCACCTGTAGCCTTCTGGAAGGGAGCTTACAGTAACCTCTGCCACAACCTTTCTGTCAAGATTTTTTTCCTTCAGCACTTCCTTTGTCCTTCTGAAGTAGATATCAGTGGTATCTCCTCTCTTGATTTCCTCTTCCCCTGCAATATGAAACATCAGAATCACCAGAATTATTTAAAGGTAGGAAGTTTAATATTTTCCCATGAAAGTCGCTCTAATTGGATGCGGTGCCATTGGCAGCTTTATAGCTGAATCCATAGCAGAAGGAAGAGTTGAGGCTGAACTTGCTTATATCTATGATGTTCAAAAAGCAAAAGCTGAATCTCTTGCAGTAAAGGTTAAAAGTAGAGTAGCTTCAACCCTAGATGAGATTTTGAGCTCTGATGTGGAGCTTGTTATTGAAGCTGCCAGCATAAAGGCTGCAAGGGAAGTTCTCAGCAGGGCTTTATCTCATGGTAAGAGTGTTCTCCTTCTTAGCATTGGTGCTCTGGCAGAAAAGAATTTTCTTGACGAAGCTCTTCTGCTTGCAGAAAAGGGCAACGCAAGAATATACCTGCCTTCTGGAGCAGTTGGTGCACTGGATGCTCTCAAATCTGCCAGAGAGGCTGGCCTCGAGGAAGTAACTCTTGTAACGACTAAGCCGCCAAGAGCTTTAAAGGGTTCTCCTCTGCTCGGGGATGATAAGAAAACTCTCCTCTTTGATGGCAACGCCAGAGATGCTATTGAAGCCTTCCCTCAGAATGTTAATGTTGCCATAGCAGTGAGCCTCGCTGGCCTGGGAGTGGAAAAAACCAGAGTTAAAGTCTATGTAGACCCTGAAGCTGAACTGAATAAGCACGAGATCTATGCCCGAGGAGCCTTTGGAAGTCTCTACTTCAGAGTTGAAAACCTGCCCTCGCCCCAGAACCCGAAAACCTCCTATCTGGCTGCTCTCTCGGCAGTGGCTACTCTGAGAAGAATTTCTTCAAGGCTTCAGATTGGAACATGACATTTGTCCTCGATACACTTTCCCTTCCAGATATGAAACTTCTCCTCCACGTCTGCTGCGCTCCCGATGCTACCACGCCCTACCAGAGGCTCAAAGATGAGCACAACTTAGCCTGCTTCTTCTACAATCCCAATATCGATGAAGAGGAGGAGTATAAAAAAAGATTGAGAGAGGCTGAGAAGCTATCAGAACTCTGGAATTTTGAGCTTATAGAGGGTAACTATGATGTTGATAACTGGAGAAAAGCTGTGGAGGGGCTTGAAGCTGAGCCTGAGGGCGGAAAGAGATGCTGGATTTGCTACAGACTGAGGCTTGAGGAGGCTGCAAAGCTTGCCAAAAAGCTTGGTTATGACGCCTTTGCCACAACCTTAACCATAAGCCCTCACAAGAAGGCAGAGAAAATTAATGCCATAGGAAGGGCAGTGGCTGAGAAGTATGGAGTTTCTTACTTAGAGTCTGACTTTAAGAAAAAGAATGGCTTCAAGGAGAGCGTTGAATGGAGTAAAAAACTTAAGCTCTACAGGCAGAACTACTGCGGCTGCAGCTTCAGCAGGAGGAGTAAAAAGGAGCCCAGGGAAAAATGAGCTACAGTAAGTTTCTATCTTATGTTGATGCTCTTTCGCAGGTGCCAAGAAGGGGCTGGAAGCTAAGAGGAATAGAAAAGCCTGAAACTGTACTGGAGCACAGCTTCAGAGTTGCCATTCTGGCTCTTCTTGTAAGGGATTATTATGAGGTTGATGGGGAAAAGCTTCTCAGCCTTGCTTTAATTCATGACCTGGCTGAAGCTCTTGCTGGAGATATCACCCCCTTTGACGGCATAGGCAGGGATGAGAAGGAGAAGAGGGAGAAAGAGGCCTTTGAAATAATGACTTCTGAACTTCCAGAAGCTTTAAAGGAGGAGTTTTTGTTTCTATGGAAGGAGCTTAAGAGTTGCAAGACTTTAGAAGCCAGACTGGTGAAGCAGCTGGACAAGATAGATATGGCTTTCAAGGCAAGGATGTACGAAGATGAAGGGTATAAAAATCTTGAGGAGTTTGTGGAGGAGGCGAGAAAGGAAGTTAAGGATGAGAGGTTAAAGAAGATTTTAGAGGAGATAACAGAATGAGATTACTTACTGTTTTTTTGGTATTCTTAATTTAAACACACTGCCCTTTGGTTTGTTATCTTCAATCCATATCTCTCCCCTGTGGATATCAGCAATCCTCTTAACTATTGCCAGGCCTAAACCAGAGCCCTTAATTGCACCCTTCTCTATCCTCTCAAATCTTTTGAAAATTCTCTCCCGATTCTCAGGGGAAATACCTTCACCCTGGTCTGACACAGAAATTACATAACTCTTCCCTTCATCCACTACAGAAACTTCAACTGTTGAGCCCTCAGGGCTGTATTTTATTGCATTGGAGATTAAATTACTTATTGCAAGCCTGATGGTTTTTGTTGAAATTAGAGGCATATTTTTATTAATATTTAATTTAATGGTTATATCTTTCTCTTCAGCAAGTGGAATAAACTCATCAACAATTTCATCAATAATTTCAGCCAGATCAATCTCTTCAAAATTTGGCTCAACAGTTTCAAGCTTCGCAAGATTTCTGGAGTCTTCAATTATACTCCACATTTCATCAAGTGACTTGAGTGCAGAGTGCAGGTGCTCTTCTTTCCTGTCTCTCAAAAAAAGTTCTATATTTATCCTTGTTGCAGACAATGGACTTGCCAGGTCGTGATGAAGGATATCAATAAATAGCTCCTTAATTCTGTTAGAGTATTCTAACTCTGCCATACTTTCTTTTATACTACCATAAAGATAACCAAGTATTCCCCCAAGAGTTGTAAAGCTCATAGCCCAGGGAATCATCCTGTAACTAAAGGAGGTCATTAATACCAGTAGCAGATTGACCTCACCAGTCTGCATGGCAAAGGAAATTGACATTATAATGGGATGAATAACAAAGTACCCCACATAGCCGCCAGCTATGGCATAAAGGAGCTTGTCTATTTTCTCTTTCTTAAGACCTGACATTGATTATAATTAGTAACACCTCTTATTTACTCCTTTCTGTTTTATCTGAAATCTATATTATTCTTGCATATCCCTCCTACATTCATGGGATATTCTTCACAAACCTCAGGCTTTGTCTCATGTATAGTGCACTGGTAGCCCTTTTCAGCTTTTCTTAGAAAGATACACCTTCCCACAGTGTCTCCTATTTCAAGAGTGCCGTCTGTTATTAATGAGCTGCCCTCCTTTCTTATTTTTAAGTGTTTTAGTATATCTTCTCTATTCTCTTCAATCCACCTCTCTATGTCCTCTGGCGAGGCATGAATAGCTCTGCCAACTGTAAGACAACATTCTCCACACCGCCTGCACTTCTCTGAACTGGCAGTTTTCTTCCCCAGCCTGAAAAATTTACCTGCTATTATTAGCCCTGCAATCTCAGCCTCTTGTATATTTGCCTGGGATTCCTCTTCCTCCTCTTCTGACTCTGTCATGATGTACTTCAGAGTCTTCCCCCTGTAACTATAGAGAATAGCCTCCTCCATTTTCTCCTCCTTTTTTATTCCGCTATATATAATGCTTTACTATATAGATTTTGCTATTCATTAATTATTTATTTAAATGTATCATATATTGCAGAAAGGTGAGACTATGAGTGAGATTGGCAAGCGGGTGAGATTGGAGAGAATAATGAACAGAAAAACGAGACGCACAATTATTGTTCCCATGGATCATGGTGTGAGCCTTGGCCCCATAAAAGGACTCATAGATATGGGAAAGGCTGTTGACATGGTTGCTGAGGGCGGTGCCAATGCTGTCCTGGGGCACAGAGGCCTTCCTCTCTTTGGCCACAGGGGCTACGGCAAGGATATTGGGCTTATACTCCATCTGAGTGCCAGTACCTCACTTGGTCCTGACCCCAACCACAAGGTTATTGTTATGACAGTTGAGGAAGCCTTAAAGTTTGGTGCTGATGCTGTGAGTATTCATATTAATATAGGTGCTGACTATGAAGCTGAGATGCTCAGGCAGCTGGGCAAGGTGAGCGAAAAATGCAGAGAGTGGGGAATGCCTCTCCTTGCTATGATGTATCCCAGGGGAAGGAATATAGAGAATGAGCACCTTGTTGATGTGGTTAAGCATGCTGCCAGAGTGGGAGCAGAGCTTGGGGCAGATATTATCAAGACAAACTACACAGGCGATGTTGATTCCTTTAAAGAGGTTGTCAGGGGCTGCCCTGTGCCAGTGGTTATTGCAGGTGGTCCGAAGATGGACAGCGATCTGGATATTCTGGAGATGGTGGCAGGAGCCATAGAAGCTGGTGCGGCTGGAACAAGTATTGGCAGAAATATCTTCCAGCATGAGAACCCCACTAAAATTGTGAGAGCAATAGCCAAGATTGTGCATGAAAATGCAAGTGTTGAGGAGGCCATGAAGGAGCTCAGGTAGGCGCAGGGTTTAAGTGTGTGAATTTAGCTTAGCTACGACAGAGATAATGACGATCTGTTTATATTTCGCAGAGATTCTAAGTCCAAGGGCAGTGTTGAACTGGGAAATTTAATACTCGACTTCGATTATAAGAGAAATCTTGTTTGAATGGAGATAATCAATGCCACCGAGTATCTGTCTGAAGTATTGGATATGAGTGGGGAGAAGGTAAGGGATATACTCTGCTTTCTGAGAAAATACGACGTGAGAACAAAGTTGTATGGAAATGCAATTTTAATATTTATTGTACTTAAGGGAGAAAAGGAAGAGATAAATATAGCTCTAACAGTGCCAGGTATAAAGCGGAAGAGTCCTGCGGTTTTGTATGGGTGAAATATTCAAAAAATAGCACAAGTTTTATTTTAATCTCTGAGAAGTAGGATATCATGGATATTGTCTATACCGACCACGCTGAGCAGAAGTTCAGGATTCTTGAGAAGCATGGATTTAGGGTTACAAAAAAGCAGGTAGAGGATACTGTTTTAAGACCAGATACAACATAGATGGCAGAAAGGGACGTGTAATAGCTCAGAAGAAAATTGATGAGAAGCATATTCTGAGAGTTATATATGAAAAAGGAGAGAATATTGTGATAGTCACTTTCTATCCAGTGAGGAGGGAGAGATATGAAGATTAGATACAGCCGAAAGGAGGATATACTTCTTATTGAGGTATCGGATGAGCCGATAGACTATGCAGAGGAAGTAGGCTCTATTATAGTGCACTTTACAAAGGATGAAAAGCCTGTACTCCTTGAAATTCTCGACGCCAGCGAGTTTCTGGCAGAAGCTACAAAGGTGGCGATGAGGCAGAAAGAAGGAGAAGTGAAGGCGAAGGTTTAGCTTCTCATTACACCCGCAGTAGTTGATAAAGAGAGAATAAAAAGATATGGTTTCTGTAGAGTTTGATGCTGAGGTGAACGCACTATACCTGCGACTTAAGAAAGGCAAAATAGAAAAATCTAAGCCAGTAGCAGATAACATAGTATTTGACCTGGATGAGAATGGGGAGATAATAGGGATTGAGATACTCCTGCCAAAGGCAAACACTGAACTGCTGAGGGCTCTGAGCAGGAATGCAGAAAATCTGGTGGAGGTGGAGACAGCATAAGTCTAAGTATTCTGCATTTCACCTCATTGGCTGCTGCAGAGCCTTCCAATTCTTGAAAGATGTATGAGAATGGAGGAGTTACTCACCACTAAATTTGATATCATCTTCTAAGTCCCCTCCATAGTAGTGCCTGTGAATCTTCCTCTTTCCCAGCTTGTTTATGAACTCAGAATTTGAGAGCTTCGCTATTTTTCTTGCCTGCCCCTTGGAAAGGTAGTCCTTCTGATATAAAACTACAGCCAGCTCTGTTCTTATAACCCTCTCTAGGTCCCTCTCGGGGATCTTCATCCCCAAGATAACTTCCTCGCTTACTCCATGGCTGGTGAGCGTTGTTCTGAGGAGAGAGGCTGAGAACTTTGACGAAGGGGTTTTGATGGAAAGACTTGCGGAGATAAGAAATCTGAAAATCGCTCCTCTGAAAATGAGCACCTACCAGAAGGCAGCAGAACTTATGAACAGGTATCAGCTTGACTTAGAAGACAGCATTCACCTTGCTACCGCTTTAGAGTACAAGGCAGAGGCAATATACTTCAACGACTCTGATTTTGACAGATGCCCTAATAGGGGGGTGTTTGAGTAGGAAAAAATCTTTGTTGCGAATCTTCGAACTCATTTCTATTCTTCTCTTTTTATGATTTCTTGTATTTTTATTTTTAACTGTGGAATGTCCTTTGTAGCTGTATCCCATACAGCGTCCAGATCCACTCCAAAGTATCCATGTATTAGTTTATCCCTCATTCCGGCTATCTGTCTCCAGGGTATATCTGGATATTTATTCCTAAACTCCTCTGAAAGGTTTTTGGTAGCTTCACCAATTATTTCGATTTCTCTTATAACAGCATCTTGAAGCATGCGATTGTTTTTAAAGTCCTCATAACTTTTATCTTTTAGATATTCTCGCAATAGCTTAATGGCGTCTAATATGTGTTTAAGAAAAACTGTATTGTCTTTCATCACGCAAGCACCACTTTAGATTCTTTATCAATTCTATCTATTAAATATGGACTGATAAATGCTCTCGTAAGCAAATCTACTTTTATGCCTAACACATCTTCCAGTTCCTGTTCTATTCCCACAAGCTCCAGCAAACTTTTTCTTTTTTCAAATTCAACCATAATATCTATATCACTTCCGGGTTTTGCTTCGCCCCTGGCATAGGATCCAAATATCTCAATTTTTTTAGCACCGTGTTTCTTCAGGATAGATACCAGCTTATCCATTATTTCATCCATTTTTTATTCACCTTCAGAGCTACTCTTTTATTTCTGCTGACTTTATTATATCCCCAATTCTAACAACTTTAAAATAAGGAGTTTCAAATCTCAAAAAATAGCCGAATATTTCTCTTTTTAGACATAAACAGCCTCCCTGATTATAGAAGGCTTTATTAGAGGCTTGAGAGCATCTGGAGTTACAAGCTCAACTTTTACCCCGAGTTTCTTGCTTAAATAGTTTTCAAGCTTTATGAACTTTATAAATCCAACAGGCCTTTCAAATTCTACCAGAATATCGACATTGCTGCTTTCTCTCTGCTCTTCCCTGGCGTATGAGCCAAAAAGAGCTATTCTGCTTACATTAAATTCCTCCCTGAGATAAGGAAGTTCCTCTCTCAGTTTTTTGATTATTTTACTGGTTGTTTTGATGCTCACAATACTATTTTAACATCTGCCTTAAAGAGGGTTATGGGCTGGTCACCTCACCGTAAGTTTCATTTTTTCCTAAGCCTCTAATTACACCTATAAAATCTACAAAGGGAAGCTAATGCAAAAGATTGTATTCTCAAAGCATGCATTGGAAAGGGCAAGAGAGCGTGGCATTCCTGAGGAATGGGCAGCAGAAGTGATCAACCACGCCGGGGAGACAATTAATGTTAAGTCTGGCAGAAAAGCTTCTTTCAGGAAGTTTGGAAGATCTTATGTGGTTGTAATTTATGAGTAGGGTATAGATAAAATAGTTGTTGTTACGATGTTGAAAGTTGATAAAGAGAGGTTAAAAAGATATGGTTTCAGTAGAGTTTGATGCTGAGGTAAACGCATTATACCTGCGCCTTAAGAAAGGCAAAATAGAAAAATCTGAGCCAGTAGCAGATAACATAATATTTGATTTGGATAAGAATGGAGAGGTAATAGGGATTGAGATCCTTCTTCCAAAAACAGACCCTGAGTTACTAAAAGTTCTGAGTAGAAACGCGGAAAAGTTGGCGGCAAAGACCGCATAAAGCGTGCAAAAAAGTGGAGAGGCTACTTTGTCAATGCCTGTTACTGCATTTTCCTCTAAATACTGCTTTTCAAATTTTTTATGTCTCCATTGGAAATATCTCTGGTATCAGGGTCGTCAAACGTATCCACTTTTTGGCACCTCTTCAAGCTTTTTCTTGAGGGGTGTGGTCTTGCCAGCCTGCCTCCTCCCAACCAGAGCCACTATGCTGCAACCTCAGCTACTCTATTCAACGTTATGGTGCTTTTTAGTCCTATCAACAATAACAAAAGATGGCGTTATAGCAAGATGAAAGGCTAAATAGTTTACCCCCTGCCGTCCTACAAGTTACAAAAAAGCAAGTGGAATATACTGTTCTGAGAGCTGACAGGATAGAATTTCTCATGACAAAGAAATTTTTTACATGTACCATACAATTTCCCCATTTTTTCCGTCAAAACATACAACATATTTATCTAAGATATCCTCCCGTCCAATTATGTTTATCCCAGTTCCCAATCTATCAGAAAATCCTATTTTCGCTGTAATTTTTAGTTGTTCGATTGTGACATCCAGTTTAAAAAGATACAGCGGAATCATTCCGCCATCGCCAACAGTAACGTCTTTTCTTTCTCCTGAATAGATATCCAGCCCCAATTCCTCTGCAAAATCTGCATGAAATACCGAATATGTAGCACCGGTGTCCAGATACGCCAGAGTTCTGACAGACTTACCCCTATTTGCTATATGTACCTCAACTAATGGGGAAGGACGTCCACGCCATGATACATAAGGTATCTTCATCATATCAGAAGAGCCTCTTCACCTTTTCTGGGTATGTACACAATCAGCGGGTTCTCAACTTTTATTTTTCTGAGTTTTTCATATACCTCATGGATTGTTTTTCCAACGGCAACTACTCTATCTCTGTAGAGGGCAATGTATTTTCCGCCCTGCTCTGCTTCAAGCTTTTCTTTGTTTTTCAGGAGATAGATCATCTCATCACTCACCATTGTATTCCCCTCATATTTAATCTGTAAATTTCACAATATATATGGTTTCTCTTGTGGTATCTCAAGCCTACATATCTTCACCTCTGCACCATTTAATCCCATAGGTCTGGCGGAAGTACTCGTAGGTTCTATAAAATATTTATAATTTGGTTGATCTTTAAATCTAAAAAATATCCACGTTGAATATGGCGTAGGTTCCCCTTCTAAGTCTTCTCTAATTACTCTACCATCTTTCAACAGCAGGGTTATTGTTTTGTTTACCATTGTTATATTGAGTGTTGCATGCATGTTTATATCACTGGCAAAGTATTCTCCTCTTGCATTTGGTCGAGAAATAATATCAAAATATGCCTGAGAATAATCAATCTCACCAACTGGATGAGATGAAAGCAGAATGTTATAGAAGGTAACACCGTTTATGTATACTGATTCATTTTCATCCAGTGCATGTACCTGAGATAAGACTATTAG
>CAZCRG010000054.1:0-10985 GCA_964501105.1 Candidatus Hydrothermarchaeota archaeon
ATTTTATACTTGCAGACTATGTTTTAAATCATCCAGATGAGGCTATTAAGGCAGCTAACAATGCAGTTCATGGAATTGACCTTCCTGTTGTCGGTGAGGTAAAAGTTAAACTCAATGTACGCTTCACAAATCTTCCTGAATCATCCAAGGTGCTGATTAGAAACATTAGAAGTAGTGATATAGGCAGACTCATAACTCTTGAGGGTATAGTAAGAAAAGCAACCGATGTCAGACCAAAGCTTGTTCTCGGCGCCTTTGAATGCCAGCGCTGTGGTAATATTATGTATGTAGAGCAGAGGGATGATGTTCTAAAGGAACCCTATCTCTGTGATAGCTGTGAACACAAATCGACATATAAACTTCTGGTTGAGAAATCTGTATTTGTAGATTCTCAAAAAATACTTATACAGGAGAACTTAGAGGATTTAAAAGGTGGAGAAAACCCGAAGCAAATTACTATTTATCTGGAAGATGACCTTACTGGTAAGATAACTCCAGGTGAAACAGTTTTAGTCTCTGGAATACTCAGAACTGCCATGAAAAAAACCAGAGCAAGTAAGTCAAGAGTATTTGAGATTTTCCTTGAAGCAAATAATTTTGAGCCGATACAACTGGAATTTGAGGAAATTGAAATTACAAAAGAGGATGAGGATAAGATTCTTGAGTTCTCCAGGGATCCTGAGCTTTACAATAAGATAAGGGCAAGTATTGCACCTCACATCTTTGGTTACAAGGAGATAAAGGAAGCAATAATGTACCAGTTGTTCTCTGCTCCGCCTATTGACCTTCCAGATGGGGGAAGGATAAGGGGAGATTCCCATATTATCCTCATGGGCGAACCTGCTACAGGTAAATCAGAACTTCTCCAGTATGTTGCCAAGGAGCTCGCCCCAAGAGGTATTTATGCGAGTGGAAGGGGAACCTCGGGAGCAGGATTGACTGCTGCTGCTGTTAAGGATGAGTTTGGCGATGGAGGCTGGAGCCTTGAGGCTGGCGCTTTAGTTCTCGCAGACAGAGGGATTGCCTGCCTCTCTCCAGATTCAAGGATTATTCTAAACAATCAGCTTCTCAGGGTGGAGGAGGCTTTTGATGAGAGCAGGAGCTTTGAAGCAATTTCTTCTGGCGAGAAAGTTGAAATTTCACCACAGGATGGCTCCACTGTATCTGTTGATAATTTGAGGAGTGTTGATAGCAGGTGTACCTTTATAAGGAGAAAAAAATACTCAGGAAAGCTCCTGGAAATACAATTAGCTTCTGGATTCAGAATAAAGCTCACACCTGACCACCTGCTTATTGACGGCAATACTCTGGAGTGGAAAAGTGCTGAGCATTTCAAACCTGGAGAGTATCTACTTGCTCCACTGAAGCTTCCGGAGAACAGGGAGGGAATTTATCTCCTGGACATAATACCTGAAGACTGGCTTGCAATTCTTGATATGGAGCAGAAAAAGGAGTTAAAAACCTATGTACTCAGTAAATATCCCAAATTAGCTGAGTTTAACAGGAAGTATGGCATATCAAGAGACTTTCTATCGGGTAAAAGCCAGATAAATGTGGGAATACTGAGAAAGATACTTAGAGAACTTGGAATATACAGTGAATGGAAGAAAAAGAGTATTGGTTTTGGTAGAAAAAGCTCAGGAGAAAAACTGAAAGTATCAAAAATAACTCCTGAAATTGCCTACTTTATTGGATTTGTGTATGGAGATGGGAGCTTCAGTATTTCTGAGAGGAGGTCAACTCTCTCAATCATCCAGTCAGAGGTAAACAAACCTCAAATTGAAGCTATTAAAAAAGTTTTTGCTGAATTCTCCTATAGAAAACTCGGCATTTACACAAGAGAAACTCACACCAAAATAAGGGGGAAGGATGTAAAGAGCAAGAACCATATTCTGTACACCAACTCGAATCTCATAGCTTTTCTCTGTGATTACTTCACTGGAGATAATTTAAAAAATCTGCTGAAACTCTCAGATGAATGTTTGAGTGCCTTTATTGCTGGTTGCCTGGATTCAGATGGCTGCATATCCATTAAGAGAAGTAGAGGATATGAGGTAGTCCATGTAGATTTTCAGCTTACCAATAGCGAGGAGAGTGCCCTGACTTTTATTCTGGCTCTCAGACGATTTGACTCCTATGCCAGGCTGATTAAAGGAGAGAAAGTGCTGAGAATATCAATAACCGGCAGAAGGGACGTGGAGAATCTCATAGAGGCTGTCGGGAATTATAGTGTCAAGGTAGGGCAAATCCCTAGCAGAAAGCATAGAGTCTCCGCCACCAGCGACAAGCTACCTGTAGAAGTGGTATCAGAGGTTTGCACACAAATCGGCAAGAGAGTAAAGAAAAGCCTTCTTCTGGACAGGGGCATCTGGAGCACTGTTTATGCCTATATGAACAAAAAATACCAGCCCTCAAGGGAGCAGCTTGAAATAATAGGACACAAACTCAGCGAAGTTTTACCGCCTGATATAAAGCATAGGATTTCAACTCTTACTGCCAGAGACTACTTCTTGGATCGGATTGAAGAAATAAGAGAAGTGGACTACTCAGGCTATGTTTATGATTTGTATGTGCCTGACCACCACAACTTTGTATGCAATGGTATATTTGTGCACAACTGTATAGATGAGTTCGACAAGATGGAAGCCAGCGACCGCTCAGCAATGCACGAGGCAATGGAACAGCAGAGCTACCACTACAATACTGAAATAAGGCTGGCTAATGGAAAGAAGGTAAAGATTGGGGAACTTGTTGAGAAACTTCTCGAAAAACATAGAGACATGGTTATAAATACAGAAAATGGCTCAAAACTTTTTGTTAATGACTTTTCAATAAATACATCTTCTTTCACAAAAAATTTTAAATCAAGAATATTCAGTGTTAGCAGGCATAAGGCACCTGAAAAATTTGTTAAACTTCATTTTGACAACGGTAGAAGTATAACTGTTACCCCTGAGCATCCAGTCTTTGTCCTTGAGGATGGGGAGATAAAGACCAAGGAAGCTATTAATGTAAAGGAAGGTGAATACTCTCTTGTAGCTCTGGGTGTATCTTACCATGGTAATGTGGAGCTTCCAGTAATTAAACCCGAGGGCAGGAAGGAGGTGAACTTCCCTTCAGAGATAGATGACCACCTATCAAGAGTTATTGGATTTATAGTAACCGATGGTAGTGTGGAAATTAACAGAGGTAGACCTTCGGGAATTCTCTTCACAAACAAGGATGAGGAACTTGTCAAATTATTTAGCTCTGACATAAGGACACTTTTTGGAATTGAACCTTATATCTACAGGAGGAAGGATGGGCTTATTTATTCTCGCATTATATCAAGGGATGTTTACAATTTCTTTAAAGCAATTGGTGAGGAGATTGTGAGCATAAAGAAAGGTAAAGCTCTACCAGAGATGGTATTCGGTTTTGATAAGGAATTAAAGAAGGAGCTTTTGAGGGCCATTTTTGAATGTGATGGGCATATAAAAAAGGATGGTTTAAGAATTGGCTTAACATCAGAAAGCAGGTATCTTCTTGAGCAGGTTCAGGAGCTTCTACTTGAGTTTGGAATATATTCATACATAAGGGACTTTAATAATTATTCAAAACTCTTTATTACAGGAAATAACTTTTTACTGAAATTTTTCGAAGATATCGGCTTTATAACCAGCAGAAAAAATTCAAGACTGAAGAGAGTTGTTGAGAAGTCAAATTTCTCCAGGACTATAAAGGATGTACTACCCGGCTCTGGTCCAGCTATGAAAAATCTTCTGAAAAAACTCAGACTCTCTCAGAAGGAGGTTTTAGGTTTTACTCTTACTTCCCACGAGAAGGGGGTAAACTTTTCCAGAAGTAAGCTAAGAAGAGTTTTAAAGATTCTTAGAAGTAGGGTTGATGAGATAAAAGGTGCTATTGCTGCCATTCATAAGAATGAGGATTTTAAGTCATTGAGAAAAATAAGAGAGAAGCTTGGAATATCCCAGTGTGAGATAGCAGAGAAACTAAATTTAACTCATCAGACAGTTTCCAACTGGGAGCTTAAGAAAACTTCAGGTGATATAGGAAGGTACAGAGATGCTTTATTGCAAATTGCAGTTAAAATGATAAATCCTGTTGAGAAAAAAATTGATAATCTTGAGGCTTCTCTATCAGAGTGTATATTCCCTGTAAAAGTTGTTAAGAAAGAAGTAGTTGAGAATTCAGGTGAGAGGTGGGTTTATGACCTTCAGGTTGAGCCAACTCACAATTTTATTTCTCAGGGTTTAATTTTACATAACTCAGTGAGTATAGCCAAAGCTGGCATCCTTGCGACCTTCAGGTCGAGATGCTCAGTTCTTGCCGCTGCAAACCCCAAGTATGGAAGATTTGATGAGTACAAGGCTCTCAGCGAGCAGGTTAATCTTCCGCCCTCAATACTCTCAAGGTTTGATTTAATATTCTTTGTTAGAGACGACCCCTCAAAGACAAGAGATATTGCCAAGCACATTCTTGACACAGCTTCTTCTCCAGAAAGTATAACACCAAGTGTATCGCCAGAATTTTTAAGGAAGTATATAGCCTACGCCAAGCAGAATGTTTTTCCAGAGCTGAGCCAGGAGGCAAGGGAGGTCATAGAGGATTTCTATGTTGAGATGCGCGAGAAGGCTCAGCAGGCTGAGGATGTGCCAATACCCTTAACTGCAAGGCAGCTCTGGGCTATTGTGAGGCTGGCTAAAGCGAGAGCGAGGGTGAGGCTGAGCAATCTTGTAACTGCAGAGGATGCAGAAGTTGCCATAAGTCTTGTCAAAGCTTCTCTGGCTCAGGCTGGCCTTGACATGGAAACGGGTGAGATAGACATAGATAAGATATATTCAGGGATAACAAAGTCTCAGAGAGACAAAATAAAGGAGATTCTGAATATAATAAGAGAGCTGGAGAATGAATATGGAACTGCCAAGAAGAGCGAGATTCTCGAGATGGCTGAGCAGAGGGGAATAAATAAAGCCAATGCTTTGGAAGTTATTGAAAAGCTGAAAAGTCAGGGCGACATCTTTGAGCCCAGATTTGACCACTACAAGGTGACATAAAATGATGGAGAGAAGCACTGCCTTGAAGGTAAGGATTAAAGATTTGGTGGAGGGAGAGTTTGTGAGAACAGAGGGCGCTATGGAGCCCAACTATGTTGTAACTCCTCTTAATGAGATGGTTTCCAGAGCAAGAGTAATGGGCGTTGTGGTTTCCAAATTTACCAGTGAGGATGAGAAATATATAACTGTGACTCTTGATGACGGCTCAGAGACTGTTTCAGTTAGAGCCTTCAGAGAAACAGATGTGCTGAAAGATGTTGAGGTGAGCGAGAGTATAGATGTGGTTGGCAAGGTCAAGGAGTATCAGGGTGAAGTTTACCTCCTTGCTGAGGCAGTTCATATCATTAAAGACCCCAACTGGGAACTTGTTAGAAGACTGGAGCTGGCTATTAAGGATAAAGCTCTTGGAAGAAAGGTTTCAGAGCCTGTGGAAACTCTTGAGACTCGTTTTGAGGGAGAAAATGCCAAAGAGAAGGTACTGGAGGTGATTAAAACTCTTGACGAGGGCGAGGGTGTAAAGTATATTACAATTGCCAGGGAAACTGGTATAAAGGAGGAAGAGCTTGACAAAATAATTAATGATCTTCTTGTTGAGGGCGAAATTTATGAGCCAAAAATAGGGAGATTTAAAATAATGAATGATTGAAAATGCCCAGAATTGTTATTAAGGGTGTGGTGCAGGGCGTAGGATTCAGGCCCTTTGTTTACAGGCTGGCAAAGCGCTTCAAGTTGAAAGGATATGTGAAGAATCTTGGCGACAGCGTGGAGGTTTATATCCACAGAGAATCTCCAGAGTTTATTGATGCCCTCAGGGAAGAGAAGCCCCCTCTGGCTGAGATTGAGAGTATTGAGATAATTCAAGGGGAGGAAAAGAGCTATAGTGAATTCTTAATTCTTGAAAGCTCCTCTGAAGCCCTCTATGGCTCCTCTTTACCTCCAGACCTGGCTCTCTGTGACGCCTGCCTTAAGGAGATTTTTGATTCCAGAGATAGAAGGTACCTGTACCCCTTTACTGTATGCACTGACTGCGGTCCAAGATTCAGCATAATAGAAGCTCTGCCCTATGATAGGGAAAATACTTCAATGAAGAGCTTTAGACTCTGCGAAAAATGCCTGAAGGAGTACACATCACCTGAGAGCAGAAGATTTAAAGCTGAGCCCATAGCCTGTGCAGACTGCGGCCCCAGTTATGAGCTTTACAGGGGAAGAAAGAAGGTCAACGCAGAGGAACCTGTTAGAAAGGCTGCTGAGCTTCTTCAGGAGGGGAAGATTCTTGCAGTTAAGGGCACAGGAGGAACTCATCTTGCCTGCCTTGCTACCAGTGATGAGACTGTGAAGGAGTTGAGAAGCAGGCTGAAAAGGGAGAAAAAACCCTTTGCAGTTATGGTCAGGGATATGAAAGCTGCAAAGAGAGTTGCTTTTGTGGGGAAGGAGGAAGAGATGCTTCTTGAGAGTATGGAGAGGCCCATTATGCTTCTCAGAAAGAGGGGGAGAGAAATTTCAGAACTTGTAGCCCCTGAGATTCACACCCTTGGAATAATGCTTCCCTATGCTGGAGTTCACCATCTTCTCTTTAATTATCTAAGCTCTCCAGCCCTGGTTATGACCTCGTGCAATGCTCCAGGTGAGCCCATGGCTGTGGAAAATGAAGCGGTTATTGAGCTGGGCTTTCACGACTATGCTCTCCTCCACAACCGCAGGATTGTTAATCGCATTGATGACTCTGTGGTTAGAGTTGTTAGGGGAAAGAGGGCATTTATAAGGCGTTCAAGAGGTTATGTTCCCAGACCAGTTTTACTTAAAACAGAGGGTATACCAGTTCTTGCCCTTGGTGCAGAGGAAAATGTGACTGCCTGCCTACTTCTTGGAAAAAAAGCTTATTTGACCCAGTATATTGGAAAAACCACAACCCCTTCGACTCTTGAATTCCTTGAGGAAAGTGTTAAGAGAATGAGAGCTTTATCTGGTGCAGAAGAGCTTGAGGCAGTTGCCTGTGACTTTCATCCTGGCTTTCAGACCACACTATTTGCTAAAGCCTTTGCAGAGGAGATTGGAGCAGAGCTTATTAAAATTCAGCATCATGAAGCTCATATTGCAAGTGTTGCTGCAGAAAAGGGCCTTGAGGAGGGCATAGGGATTGCTCTGGACGGCTTTGGTTATGGCTTCAATGGCGAGGCCTGGGGAGGAGAGATTTTCTTCTTCTCTGGCTCAGATTTTGAGAGAGTTGGCTCCATTAAAAGCTTTCCTCTGATAGGTGGCGATACTGCAGTTAAAAACCCTCTCAGAATAGCAGCTGGCCTTCTTCTGGATGAGATGAAGGGGGAGATTAGGGAAGTACTTATGGATCTGGGAATGGACAGCTTTGAGGCAGATATTATTCTGAAGCAGTATATTAAGGGTTTCAATGTCTTTCGATGCACAAGCTTTGGCAGGGTACTTGATGCAGTTTCTGCTCTACTGGGTGTTTGCAGGAGGAGAAGTTATCAGGGGGAGCCAGCTATGAAGCTGGAGAGTTTTGCCCTTGGAGGGGAGCCTAAGCTTGAGATGCCAGTAGAAGTTGATAAGGAGGGTAAGATAGAGGCTCTCAATGCTGGAAAGCTTCTCAAGGCCTGCTGGGATTATATGAATTCCGGGGAAAATTCAGGAGATATAGCAGCCTCAGCCCAGAGGGCTCTTGCAGAAGGTATGGCAGAGCTGGCGGCAAGAAAGGCAGAAGAATATGGAGTTAAGAATATTGCCCTATCAGGCGGTGTCGCCTACAATGAAGCTATTGTTTCTTTCATGGAGGAAAAATTTTCTTCTGAGGGACTTGAGCTTTATCTAAATGAAGAGGTGGCTCGTGGTGATAATGGCCTGAGTCTCGGTCAGGGCTATCTAGCCAGGTTGAGGTTGTAATGCAGATTCTCTGACTCTATTCTCTTTTAATTATTTCTAATGCTTTTTCAACAAGTTCTATGTGGCACGCCTCAGACTTTATCATTTCTCCAAAAAATTCTTTAAGTTTTTTATCTTCAATCTCATCATAAAGCCCTTTATACACTTCCCAGGCATTTTCCTCTATGTTAGCAAGATTTTTAAGGGTTCCCAGTACAATATCCTCAAAACTCATCTTTAGTACTCTCTTTTACCATCTTTATTGTTTCAAGTATGGCAGTTTTATGCCCTTCTGACTCCCTGGCGATAATTTCCACTATTTCGATGACTTCTGCTTTTTTCTCCTCTTCTAAGTCGCTCTTCTGTATTATCGTCTTTAATGACCTGCTGATAAGTTTGACGCCCTCCTCCTCCAGCTCAGCTATGTTTTCAAGTTTCTTAATAAGCTTATCTTTTGGAATCATTTTGCATCAACAGTAATAAATATGTTTTCGTCCTTATATTAAGTTTATTACGCTTAGATGTAAAAGCTTATGGAAAAAATCATAGAGTTTATCAAAGTTGCATGCCCTATCTTGTGGTTAAACCTGTAGTTAATCCCCTAATTTTATTTCTTTTTTTCTGTGGGTGTTTGGATGTTTAGGGTGTTGGGATGTATTTCCATGGTTCTGCTTGGTCTTTGTCTTTTTAGGTGAGCTTATATCCATTGAAGTAAAAATTCTTCCGAGGTGGTCTCTGGTATCTTTCTAAAAATTTTCTGTATATCTTGGTCATCTCTATATCCTTTAGAGGTATTGCAAACATTTCATCGGGATCACTTGGATCTTCTCCGAGCCCTATGATTATAAAGGTTCGTACTTTCTCTTTTTCTTCAAATTGTTTGTATCTCTGAAGTCTGTCTTTTCTTATCCACTCTTTACCATTTTTGAAGTATCGCCAGAATTTACACTCTACTGCAAATTTCTTTTTTGAGGGTTTGTGATAGAATACAAAATCTGGCTTCAAACTACTCCTAATGAATCTATCTTTATTGTCTCTGTATTTTGGTGTTCTGTGCTCCAGGACATAGTACTTTTTTGGAAAAAGACTTAGAATGTAGTCCTCAAATTGTTCTCCGATTTTTACTGTCTCTGGTGTGGTTATCTCCTCTATTATGGTCTCTGCTATCTTCTTAAGTAGTCCCACTTATTTTACCCTCCCAACGAAAACTTTTATATTTTATGCATTTAGTTTTTTGTTGCTCCAGGATACATACCATGAAGACCACTACTCTGAGGGCATACTACTAGGCTTATTCTGGATATTTTTGCTCTTTTGAAGGGAAAGAGCAGAGAGAATTTATCTGAAGATATCCCCTTTTTTTGCCTCCTTACCATAAAAAGATAAGGAGTATGACAAAGGAGAGTTTTTTCACATATATATAATTTTCCAATTTTTTTATAGTTGCATGCCCCCGCCGGGCAGGCTAAAGCCACCCCAAAAGCCTGATACTATCTTTATTTATTCACATATTTAAAATTTACCCGCAGTTAGAATTCAGTATCTAAAAAACCTGAAAAAATAACATGACAGAAAAAACCTATAAAGTGCATGAGATAAAAGGATAGCTTAAGATTACTCTGCCAAAAGTGTTTGCTCGGGCTGTGGGTATTTCTTTATTGGTCATTTGTTAGGCAATTTAGCTATTTGATAGGCAACACCCTTGCCGACCTTTCCAATTTGCTGTAGTATATTGGCCTTTCCAGGCAAAAATTCTATAATCACTTCTGATATATTATTCTTCAACTAAGACCCTGCTTTCATTACCAGCTCAAAATCTTCTTCTGGGATTTCTCTCATTGCCTTGCCCATCAGATGCCCGCTCCACCTTTTTTTGTTGGTGATGAACTTCAGCTCTGGGATGAGCGATTTGAAATCCACAGGTTTTTTGAAAATTTTGAGCGGTTTCAGATTTATCCTGTATGGAAATGTCTCAGATCTCATGCTCGACGGAGCTTTGAATATTCTTTTGCTATCTCTGAATACTTCAGAGGATACCTCATATGCTGCCACTATCCTAGGCTCTATTATCTTGTCTTTTTTCCTTTCTTGCTTCACATAGATGAGCACTTTGTCTCCTTGTTTCACCTTCGCTATTGTGTTCTTGTGCCTATTAGCCACTCCCCAGATGTTTTTCTCCTTAATTACACGCCAGTTTTCCTTATTTGTTATGCAGAGCCAGTAGGTCATTGTTCTCACCCCCGTAGAGCTTTAGTTTATTTTTCCTCCTTTAGTATTGATAAAACTTCCTTTGCCTTTTCAGGAAATCTCTCAGCTTCCTCTACGGATTTTTCTATGAGTTTTTGTTTGTTCCTGGTTATTGCTGACATATCTCTCTGTGGGTAAATTGAATGTTAACACATAAAGAGGTCTTTTTTTGTGAGGAGTTTGTAATCCTCTCTTGGTACCATGAGATTGCTTGAGAATTTCAAAAATCAGTAAGTAAATATTTCTATGGCGATAATTCCACATTTATTCATTTTCAATTTCATCAAAAAATTCTTCTGGTTTCAATATCTTAAATTCGTGTTCTTTAATCTGTAATTTCCTGTTTGAGTCCCTCAGGTCAAGCAAATCTTTATCAAGAGTCAGCAGATATCCAGCCTTTGAAGCATATACTACCTCAAGGAACTTGTTATCAGCATCGTCCCTGCAGAGCGTGAATTTTTCCTCAGACCACACAGGGGTAGAGCGTGACTTCACCAGATAGTAGAACTCCAGCAGGAACTCTAATGGAAGAAGTTTGCTGAATTTTGTAAGCAGTACTCTGAGAAACTCATCCAGTATTTCGCTATTAATGTAATTCTACACTTTAGTCTCAAAAAAAAGCTTAATAAATCTAAAAGAATCTCCTTTTTTGGAGCTGTCTCTTATACACATAACCGAGCCCACGAGACAGGCAGAAATCTCGTATGACGACTTCTGATTGCACAAAAAAAAAAATAACAATACCATAACACACAGAAAACACTACAATCACAAATATCAAAGATACAAAAGCATGCTACGGCGAGT
>CAZCRG010000055.1:0-10802 GCA_964501105.1 Candidatus Hydrothermarchaeota archaeon
TAGAAAACCGGGACCGGGATTATGCTACACTATGTCTTAACCGATGACGCATGAGAAATTACTTAACCAAAATTCAAGACGAATTGGTTAAAAGAGAAATCTATATTTATGTGTTGCGAAATAGAACAAGAGGGAAAGGTATTGGATTTTTCGAAAGTTATGGTTTTTATCCAGATTTTATAATTTGGATTAAAAAACAAAACATTCAACATATATTGTTTGTGGAGCCACATGGTTTAGCGTATGCAAGCGAAAGAGACAAAGAAAAAATAAATCTTTATGAAAAGATAAAAAATTTAGAAAAGGAGCTGAAGAAAAAAACTCATCTGAATGTAACTTTAGATTCTTACATAATATCAGTTACACAGTATAATTCAGTTTCCAAAATTTTTAGATTATCAAAAAACGAATTAAAAAACAAGCATATACTCTTCATAGACGATAAATCATACGTCAAAGAACTTATTGAACATTTCATAAAATGATTAGCTATATGAAAATAAGCCATCAAAAGGGTTTCCATGAGCTGAGTAAAGATCCGGTAATAATGGTGGATGTCGAAAAAACCTACTGTGAAAATTCTGCTTATGTTAATATAATACCCTATAATGAGGTATTAAATATGTATGTTAAACGTACAATTACAATTCCAGAGGAGCTTATGAAGGATGTGGAGAGATACCTCATAGGGAAACATTACTCCAGCCTTTCGGAGGTTATAAGAGATGGAATAAGAAGGGTACTCGGTGAGTATAAGGATAGGACTAACATTGATGAAGTTGCACAACTTTACAGGGATGGCAGGATAACAATAAGAGAGGCTGCTGATATCCTTGGTATAACTCTAAGGGAGGCTCTTGAAGAGTTTGGGAGAAGAGGTATTTACCTTCACTACTCTGTAGAGGATTTGAAAGATGATATAGATGGTAGTGATAAGTGATTCCACACCACTTATTCACCTTGCAAAGTTAAATAAACTCAATCTCCTGCTTAAACTATATGGAGAGATACTAATCACCCCTGAAGTCTATAGAGAAGTTGTTGTGGAAGGGCTGATGTTAGGCAAAGAGGATGCTAAAGAGGTGGAGAAGCTTATAGAAAGGGGTATAAAAATTGTGGAGCCCAAGCGTTCACCCGATAAATTAGCAGGAAGGTATAGAATACATAGAGGAGAGGCTGGATCTATTCTACTCGCAAAACAGGTAAAAGTAAAGCTGTTGTTAATAAATGAAAGAGCTGGAAGAATTGCAGCAAAAGCTGAGGGCCTTAAAGTTAAGGGTACTGTTGGCGTGGTTTTTGATGCCCTGAATACAGGACTCATTAATAATAAAGAAGCCATGGATATTTTAAAGAAACTAAGAGATAATCCCCACATATTCTGGATAAACCCAGATGTGATAGAAATTGCAATGAAAAGAGTAGCTTCTCTTTTCTAAGGCGAGACAGGTATATTTGTCTGAAAGTTTTAGTTATGTGGCAATTAAGCGTGTAAAGAGGCAAAATTTATATATAAAAACATTGACTTTTTAAGGGATATACGATGGGAAAGAAGAGTATTCTTTCAGTAATAGTTGGTTCAGCCGGGGGAATAATTTTTGGTTATGCTCTGGGATTCCATCATTCCACTATAATATTTTCTGAAGAAATTTCCAGTATTATATATAGCTTTGGAATTTCTCTCAGGCCAGTAAACCCGCAATTCAGTAATCTCATGGAGTATTTAGGTGAAGGAGTATCCCAGAAATTCAGAGAATACATCTACCAGAATGTTTTTAATCCTCTCCCATTTTATATCATTGGAATAATAATTATAATAGCAGGTTTTTTTATTGCCTACAAAACAGGAGAAACTTCATGGTTACCCTGGAATAGAGGGAGAGATGGGGAGTAATCCAGGAAATAATTATTTTAAACTAAAGCCTGAGTCGAATGTACTTTTATCATATTGTGGAGAACTCTGACTGACTTTTTATATTTCAACAAAAAATATCAAGGGTATGGCTACATACTAAGGCGGGAAGTTCAATGAAGCTCATAGCCAGAGGAGCGGAGGCAATTATATATCTGGACGGCAGAGAAATAGTCAAGGAAAGAATAAAAAAGAGCTACAGGATACCCGAGATTGATTTAAAGCTCAGGCGACTAAGAACAAAGCGTGAGGCAAAGCTTCTTTCTCTTGCAAGGCAGCAGGGTGTGCCCACGCCCTTTGTAAGAGATGTAATTCCTGAGCAGTTTACCCTGAGAATTTCCTATATAGAGGGAGAGAAGCTCAGAAATATTGTGGGAAAACTTGATAATCTCGAGGAGATTTTTTTTAAAGTCGGAAGCCTTGCTGGAAAGATGCACCAGGGTAATGTGGTGCATGGTGACCTAACAACTTCGAATATGATTCTTTCAGGAGGCAAAATTTATTTTATTGATTTTGGTCTTGGTGAGGTTACTGAGAGCATAGAGGCAAAGGGCACTGATTTGCTGGTTTTTAAGAAGTCAGTCCGCTCCACCCACTTTGAGCAGGAGAAGGAAATTCTTGAAGCCTTTTTCAGAGGTTACAGGGAGAGCTTTTCTTACAGCGGAAAAGTTCTTGAGAGGTTGAAGTCTATGGAAAGAAGAGGGAGGTATTTCTCTGAGCGCTGAACTTTACTTTTTAACTTCAAATGAGCACAAATTTGAGGAAGCCAGAGAGATTCTTAAAGGTATTGAGGTCAGGCTGCTCAGGAGAAGCTACAGAGAGGTTCAGGGCGATACTCTTGAGGAGGTTGTGGTAGAGGCTTTAAAGGAGATAGATGGTGAGGGAATCTTTATAGAAGACTCTGGACTGTTTGTTGAAGCTCTTAAGGGCTTTCCCGGGGTTTACTCAGCCTATGTCTTCAAAACTATTGGCTACAGTGGCATTCTGAAGCTTCTCGCTGGAGTAGAAAATCGAAGAGCCTATTTTGAATCTGTTGTTGGTCTTAAGCTAAAAGGAGAAGTCAGGATTTTCAGGGGAAGAGTTGATGGAGTTATAGCAGAAAAGGCCAGAGGTAAAGGAGGCTTTGGCTACGACCCAATTTTTATTCCAGAAGGAAGTGAAAAGACCTTTGCAGAGGCGCCTGAGATTAAAAACAGGGTCTCCCACAGGAAGCGAGCTCTTGAGGAGATGAGGAAATTTCTGGTTGGCTTCGCTATATCCCCACAATTCTGAGAATCTCATCCATATCAATATTCTTACTGAACTCTTCAGCTACTCTGTTTATGGATTCATCCCAGGCTTCCTTTATATCTTTTCCTTCAGAAGTGCACTGTGAGATCAGGTTAAGAAAAATTTCCCTGAAATCCCTGGAATCAAAAATACCGTGAAGATAGGTGCCCATAAGTTTTTTCTCAGGTATACAGGCTCCATCCCTGAGCTCTGAGCCTTTGAATAGCGATTTTTCTTTTATCTCACTTCTCCCCATGTGTATCTCATATCCGGTAATAAAAACTTCTCTATCTGTGAGACTCTCCTTAGCTCTGGTCTGAATTCTCCTGAGAACTTTCTCCTTCTCAAAGCTGGTTTCCATATCAAAAAAGCCCAGCCCCTGAACCTTTTTCTCCGGGTCTCCTTCAATGCCTTCGCTGTCGTATATAACACTGCCCATCATCTGAAAGCCACCGCATATTCCCAGAATAGGCTTCTCTCCTGCAATACTCCTGAGCTTCTCTTCAAAACCCTGTTTTCTGAGCCATTCCAGGTCAGCCATGGTGTTTTTGCTTCCGGGTATAATAACTGCTCTTGCTGAGTCGATTTCTTCAGGCTTTGTGACAAATCTAACCTTGACTCCTTCAAGGGCAAGGGCATCAAAATCTGTAAAGTTGGAAATTCTTGGAAGCCTGATAACAGCCACCTCAACAGTGCCATGGCTCTCGGATAAACCTAGGGAGTCCTCCTCAGGCAGGTGGAGGTTTTCGAGAAAAGGCATTACTCCAAGAACTTTTTTCTGTGTAAGCTCCTCAATTTGCACTATACCTGGCTTTAAAATCTCAATATCTCCCCTGAATTTATTTATTATAACTCCTTTAACCCTTTCCCTATCCTCATGGCTGAGAAGAGATATTGTGCCGTAGATGCTGGCAAAAACACCTCCCCTGTCAATATCTGCCACAAGTATAACAGGAGCCTCTGCAAGCCTTGCAGCACGCATATTGGCAATATCCTGAGAGTAGAGATTGATTTCTGCAGGACTTCCAGCTCCTTCCATAACTATAATATCAAAATCCTCCTTCAGCCTGGTGAGAGCTTTTTTGATAATGCCCTCGCCCTGCTGGAGGGCAAACTCTTTGTAGTAGCGCCTTGCCTCTATATTCATATAGGGCTTTCCCATAACAACTATCTGAGACTTTCTCTCCCCTGTGGGTTTAAGCAAAATGGGATTCATCTCTACCTGAGGCTCAACTCTGGCTGCAAAGGCCTGAAGGGCCTGAGCTCGTGCAATTTCCTCGCCTTCAGGTGTAACAAAGGAGTTCAGTGAGGTATTCTGGGCTTTGAAGGGTGCAACCTTATAGCCAAGATTGGAGAAGATTCTGCATAGAGCAAGGGTGACAAAGCTCTTGCCTGCGAAGCTGCTTGTTCCCTGGACCATAAGCACTTTAGCCATCTCTTAGCCTCCTGAAAATTTCCTTTAGGCTCTCCTCGCTAGTGTAGTTCTTTCTCAGCTCTTCAAGAGCCTTCTCTGCCACCTCTCTGGTATGAATCCAGTCGCAGTTCTTGCAGCTCCATACCTTCTCTCCTTTACTGCTAATCTTGAATTTCCCCAGCCTTTCGTCCAGGCAGGGATAGAAGGGGCAGTAGCAGAAGGTGCAGTCCTGATTAGGGAAATGGCAGGGATAGTAGCTGCACTCCCTGTTGGGGCCTTTAATGCCCTTCTCCAGAGCTTCCTCAAGGTTCCTCTTTGCCTGCGGGAGCATTCAATTCCTCCAGAGCTTCTAGAAGCCTGAGATTCTCTTCTCTCTTTCTTATGCAAATCCTTATGTGATTTTCAAGGCCAAAGGAGGAGCAGTCTCTAACGAGAATACCCTTTCTGAGAAGCTTCTCCTTTGCCTCAGCAGCAGGAAGGTTAACTTTTATTAAAAAAAAGTTGGCATAGCTCTGAAAAACTTCAATATTATCAACATCTGAGAGTTTTCTGAAGAGAAATTCCCTTTCCCTTTTAAAAAACTCTTTACTCTCCTTTATGAAGCTGTCATCCTTTAAGGCTGCCCGGGCAGCCTCCAGAGCTAGAGTGTTTATATTCCAGGGAGGCTGATGTTTTTCAATATTCTCGATATTTTCCCTGCCTGAAACTGCATATCCTATTCTGATTCCTGCCATGGAATAAAATTTTGTGAGAGAACGAAGAATGAATAGGTTATCATAGTTTTTAACAAGCCCGAGAAAACTATCAGCCTCTGAGAACTCTATATAGGCTTCATCAACAAAGATTAGTGCTCTGCTCTTCTCCAGAAGAGCTTCAAGATTTTTGAAGATATGTGAGGTGGGATTATTGGGATGGCAGAGAAATACAGCCTTAAAGCCTTTTCTATTTAAAATCTCAGCTTCAAGCTCCTGCTCTTCAGGCAGGTTAAAGTGGTATACTTCAGCGCCTCTCAGCCTTGAGAAGTATTCATATTCAGAAAAGGTGGGTGAGCTTATGAGCACTCTGTCACCTTTCCCGAGGAAGGCTTCGCAGAAGTTCTTTATGAGTTCAGAGGAGCCGTTGCCTAAAGCTATATTCTCCTGCCTTAAATCAAACTTCTCTGCTATGGTTTTCTTGAGCTTTTCTCCTTTTGAGGGATAATGAGCTATATTTTCGATATTATTTTTAATTGCTTCAATTACCTTTTTGCTGGGCCCAAGAGGATTTATATTTGAGCTGAAGTCAATTGCTTCAGGATATAGGTAGCTTTCTCCACCATGCACAGGCTTTCTAAGAGTATCCATATAGAAACTGTGCCTCCTAATCTCTGCTAGAATTGTGAAAATGTGGCATACTTCTTTAAGCTTCAGAGGCAATTCTGGTAAGCCTCTTTATTGCAGAGCTCTTTCCAGTGAGAAATCCGGCGATATCATAACTCAGGTCAAAACTGAAAAAAGCTAGGATGTTGATAAGGGGGATAAAGGGTAATAGAGTCAGAACTGCCAGCTTCAGCATGGGTCTGATCTTGAATATCTGAAAGCGCCCGTGGAGCTTCTCATCAATAGCAGATGCGGTTGTAAGGAATAGAAGAAGAGAGAAGTCAAGGGCAGCACCTGAGAGGAAGAGAGCTAGGAGTATAAACCCTGAGGCAACCTGAAAGGCAGGGTTGTCAATCTTGCCTGTTAGAAGGGAGCCCAGGAGTATTGATGTTAGAATTGTTCCGGAGTAGGGATCCAGGAGAGAAAGATAAATCCAAAGGAAGCTCAGGAAAAGCGCAAGAACTGAGGCTAATTTCTTTGAATAAAGGTTTTTATCAAAGGCCTCATCAACAAGCTTCAGCCCCAGGCCAAGAAGAGCAAATAGAACTATAATATTCATCTCTTAACCTCATAATTTTCCAGAGCCTGCTTTATTCTTTTAAGTCCTTCTTTTATCTTTTCCATGCTGAGAGCATAGCTCAGTCTCAGGTAGCCCCTGCCCTCTTTCCCGAAGGCTTCTCCAGGTACTACAGCTACTCCAGCTTTTTCAAGGAGGTAGTCAGCAAGTTTGAAGGAGTCCTCCTCATAGGCTGAGAAGTTGGCAAAAACATAGAAGGCTCCCTGGGGTTCTGAGCATTTGACTCCAGGTATTTCTCTCAGCTTTTCTGTTATCACTCTGCGCCTTTCATCAAAGGCACTTACCATCTTCTCTATTTCAGCTTTACTCTCGGGACTTTTGAGAGCTGCAACCCCTGCCTTCTGGACAAAGCTTGTGGGGTGGCTTACGCTGTGAGCCTGAAGGCGCTGCATTGCCTTTATAATATCTTCCCTTGCTGAGGCATAGCCCAGGCGCCAGCCTGTCATGGAGTAGGCCTTTGAGAAGCCGTTGACAGTTATAGTTAAATCTTCCATGCCCGGGAAACTGGCTATGCTGACATGCTCCTCCCCATTGTAGATAATATACTCGTAGATCTCGTCGGAGATTATGTGAATATTGTGGTCTTTGCAGACCTCTGCTATAGCTTTTAGTTCCTCCCTCTTAAGAACTGCCCCTGTCGGGTTGCAGGGTGAATTGAGAATAAGAAGCTTTGTTTTTTCAGTTATTTTCTCAAGAATCTGCTCTGCTGTAACTCTGAAGCCTTTCTCTTCCTCTGTGGATATAAATACAGCTTTTCCGGAAGCGAGCTGCACCATGGGCAGGTAGGAAACCCAGTAAGGAGAGGGAATTAGGACCTCTTCGCCTGGATTTACCAGCACCATAATAGCCTCGTAGAGGGCCTGCTTGGCTCCAGGGGTAACAATAACATTCTCAGCTTTGCAGGGGATTTTATTCTCTGTATTGAGCTTTTCTGCTATTGCCTCTCTGAGTTCAGGTATTCCCGGTGTTGGAGTGTAGTAGATAAAGCCCTCTTCAAGAGCCCTATTAAGAGCTTTTTTTATGTGTTCTGGAGTGTCAAAATCTGGCTCCCCAGCACCGAAGCCTATTATATCTCTGCCCTGAGCCCTCAGAGCTTTAGCTTTTGCTGTTATCTCAAGGGTTGCACTGGGCTTAACTGCTTTAATTCTTTCAGCAAGCATTCCAATCAATTATGCTAGTGCGCGGGGGTTATTTAAAATTTGCGCCCTACTCCCCCATAATCTGCACCACAACTCTTCGCCTTCTTGCTCTTGTGTCAAAGTTTATAACCACAATCTGCTGCCATGTGCCCAGAGTTAGTCTTCCATCCTTGAAGGGCACCACAAGGCTTGGTCCCAGTATAGAAGCCTTGACATGGGCGCTGCCGTTGTCATCACCCCAGGTGAGGTGGTGCTCATAGCTCTCTCCTTTAGGTGCCACTCTTTCAAGTGCTCTTGGTATATCCTTCTTCAACCCTGGTTCATATTCCATAGTGGTAACTGCTCCAGTGGAGCCTACATTGAAGACTACAGCAATCCCTGAACCTATTCCGCTCTTTATGACAAGTTTCTGGACCTCTTGAGTAATATCCACAAATCCTTTATCAGCTTCAGCTTCCACTTCAAGAGTGTAGTTTGCAATTTGCATAATATCACCTCTATCAATATTGGATAATGAATCTTCAAGGCAATATTTTTAACCTTCTAAGTAAATATATTAGGGATGTACAAGAGTGAACTTATACATCTACATCAGGTTCTTGTGAATCTAATGAAGTTCCTTATAGAGAATGGTATACCCAAGGAGCACTTCTCAGATTACTTTGACCTTGGTATAAGTCCTCACCATATCCACAAAACAAAATATGAGCACAAAAAGGCAGTATTATTACTTGCTCACAAGATATCAAAGATTTTATCGGATAATAGTGGAATTATACCTTCAGGAGTTGCAAGGAAACTTGAAAATTTATGGGAAAGGTTTGAGGAAGAAGGAAGAGTTTAGTCCTCTCCGATTAGCTCATTTTTCAGAGCAGGCAGGAAAACTCCTACATCTGTAACAACCCCAAGAGCCTGGGCTGTGCCTCTATCTGTGAGCTTTGTAACTGTTGCAGGGTTTATGTCAACACATATAGTTTTAACCTTGCTGGGCAGTATATTGCCTACTGCAATACTGTGAAGCATTGAGCTGAGCATGAGCACAAGTCCGACATTTTTTAGATACTTTCTCATGGTTTTCTGGGCCACAACAATATCAGTTATAACCTCTGGCAGGGGTCCGTCATCTCTAATACTCCCCGCCAGTACGAAGGGAATATTATTCTTAATCAGCTCATACATTATTCCAGCTTTGAGCTTTCCTTCCCTGATGAGATTCTCAATACTTCCTGCTCGCATTACTTCATTTATGGCGTAGAGGTGGTGCCTATGACCTCCTTCTTCCTGTTTTCCAGTTTTAATATTGATTCCAAGAGAAGTTCCAAAAAGCTGGCTCTCTATATCATGCACTGCCACAGCATTACCAGCGAAGAAAACATCCACATAGCCTGCTCTGATGAGAGAGGAAAGAGCTTTAGCTGCGCTTGTGTGAACCACGGCAGGGCCAGCAACTACAAGAATCTTTTTGCCTTCCCTTTTTGTCTCCTTTATTGTCCTGGCAATATTTTTTATTAAGATATCTGTGGGTTTCTCTGAGCTAACATGGCTCTTCATAAACTCAAAGACAGAGTAGCTTCTTGGCCTTTCAGGAGGCTCAACCCTTATACCTCTGTTTCCAACAACAACAAGGTCACCCTTTTTTATGTCACTGATGGGCTTACCTATGGCTCTTTTATTCTCGGGGTCAACCACTATGGCTACATCCATCTCTATATTCTCCACCTCCACCCATTCTCCAGATATTAAAACATAGGTGGGATGATTGGTGGTGGAGTAGAAACCTTTAGGCAGAGTCTTATCCTTGGGGGCAGGTTCAAATTCAGCCTCCTCAGCCTCAGGAATCTTTGCACCTATTTTGAGAAGCTCTCCCAGGATATAGTCGAGATGCTCTCTCGAATCTGCTTTAATTAGTAATCTTGCATAGCTTGTGTCAGTTTTGTGTTTTCCAATCTGGAACTCAAGAACATCAAAGTCTCCTCCAGCATCCATAATAGCATCAAAAGCTTTTGGAAGAATAAGGGAGTCAATAATATGACCTTCCAGCTCAATTTCCTTTACTGCAACCATGATAAGTATTAATATTCAGAAGTATTTAACTCTTCACATGATAGACCTCAGGCTCACAATGGAGAGTGGCCAGCCGCCAGAGTTTCTGTGGAGGAAAGAGGGAGGAAAGTATAAAAGGGTTCTCAGAGGCAGAGAGGTTGCACTGTGGCAGGAGGGCGGTGAGATAAAGTCACTGGGGCTTTCGCAGAGCTATGTGAGAGAGTTTCTAAGGCTGGATGATAATCTCGAGGAGATTTATGAGGTAATAGGCACGGGCAAAAAGATGAGAGAGGCCATTGAGGAGTTTAAAGGGCTGAGAATAACTAAAAATGACCTCTGGGAGACAACAGCAAGCTTTATCTGCTCCATAAACAGCAATATACCAAGAATCAAGAAGAATGTGCAGTGTCTTCTCAGCAGCAGGGGAGAGATTCCTGTGAATCTCCACTCTCAGGATTTAAGCCAGGCAAGACTGGGCTTCAGGGAGAGGTACCTCAGGGAGACTTCAAGGCTTGTTTCTCAGGGCTTTCTTGAGGGGATAGAGAAGCTCAGCTACAGTCAAGCCAAGGAAAGGCTCATGGAGCTTCCCGGCGTTGGACCCAAGGTTGCTGACTGCATTCTCCTCTTTGGGCTGGGTAAACTGGAAGCTTTTCCTGTGGATGTCTGGATAGCAAGAGCCATGAAGAGATATTTTGGTGTTGAGGGGGAAAAGAAGATAAGAGCCTTCGCCAGGGAAGAATGGCACCCCTATGAAGGTTATGCCCAGCAGTATCTCTATATGAAGGTGAGGAGAGATTCCGGGAGACTTTAGGGGTGAGCTATATTTTATGGATAAAAAGCAGACAGGAGTCTAATAGTAGCAGCTTTAATTTTATTCCACTAAATCGGATATAATTACTCTAACTTCTCTGAAAACCTTATCAATGTCTGGCTTTTCACAGCGCTCGTGTACCCTGGGATTTTCAAAAGGATGTCTGTGCCAGCCTCCAAGGTTGTCATATCCGAACTTCCTCTCCCCATTCACTATTAATGCAAAATCAGTTCTTTCATTTGAGGAATTATAATAAATGTCAAAGAATATACTGTCATGAAT
>CAZCRG010000056.1:0-10733 GCA_964501105.1 Candidatus Hydrothermarchaeota archaeon
TTAAATTTTTCCTGGCGGTCGATTATGGCCCCATTGCCTGTCATAGATTATGTTATTGTTCATGAGCTTGTCCATCTTGAAGAGAAGAACCACACAAAATCCTTCTGGAATAAAGTGAAAATGCTAATGCCAGATTACGAGAAACATAAGGATTGGCTAAAAAGAAATGGTTATCTTTTGAGGTTATAAAATGAGAGAACTATAACAAACAATTACTATATTGCTTTCACACATTATTAAAAAACCCTAAGCTATGCAGATTGGCATTGTAGGCAAGCCCAATGTAGGCAAAAGTACCTTTTTCAATGCAGCAACTTTAAGTAAAGCTGAGGTTGCCAATTATCCCTTCACCACAATTGATGCAAATAAGGCTGTCGCTTTTATAAAGGTGCCTGAACCAGCCAAGGAGTTCAATCTTCAGCCCAGCCCGAGAAACTCAAAAAGCCTTGGAGGCTACAGATTTGTGCCCGTAGAGGCAATAGATGTTGCAGGACTGGTGCCTGAAGCTCACAAGGGGCGTGGCCTGGGGAATAAATTTCTTGACGATCTGAGACAGGCCAGTGTGCTCATTCATGTTGTTGATGCCTCTGGCTCCACGGATATTGAGGGGAAGCCTGTTAAGCCAGGAGAGCACGACCCCAGCGAGGATATTAAATTTCTCGAGAGAGAAATTGAGCTGTGGTTCTTCAATATATTCAAGAGAAACTGGGACAAAACTGCCAGAAGGGTTCAAATGCAGGGCAAGGATTTCTTCAAATACTTCAGTGAAGCCTTCTCTGGCCTTGGAGTGAGGGAGCAAGAACTTCACAGGGCTGTTAATGAGGCAGGCGTTGACCCTGAGAAGCCAGCAGGCTGGAGCGATGAAGAGCTCCTCAACTTCACAAGGGCTCTCAGGAAAAACACCATGCCCATAGTTATAGCTGCCAACAAAATTGATATTGATTCTGCTGAAGAGAATATTAAAAGGATGAGAGAAGAGTTCCCTGAGCTCAGTATTATTCCCACAAGCTCCATGGCAGAGCTTTTACTCAAGAATTTATCTAAAGAGGGTATTATTGAATATATCCCCGGAGAAGGTAACTTTAAAGTGCTCCAGGAGGACAAGCTCAGTCCCAAGCACAGAAAGGCTCTGGAAATTATAGAGGAGAAGGTTTTGAAGCCCTACTCGAGCACTGGGGTGCAAGAAGCTATAAATAAAGCTCTCCTGGATGTTCTGAATAAAATTGTTGTTTTTCCTGTGGAGGATGAGAACAAACTGAGCGACAAGAAGGGCAATGTCCTGCCTGATGCCTTCATTATGGACAGAGGCTCCACTCCCAGAGACCTGGCATACAAAATCCATACAGACATCGGGAAGAACTTTATTGCAGCCATTGATGCAAGAACAAAGAGGAGAATTTCAAGCGATAAAGAGCTGGAGCACCTGGATATAATAAAGATAATGTCCAATGCCTGAGTGGTATAAAAAACTGAAATCTCTATCTATTAAAAAGAAGAATTCCCCCCGGTGAGGTCACAGGGAATTGGAGCTTTAATTCCTGGCTGCCAGAGCTCTGGAAACACCATAGCTGAGAAGGAGTATAACCGCCATACCTATTACCATGGCAGCTACTCCCGAAATACCCTCTTCCATCCCGGGTAGAGAATAGTCAGGGAAGGGAGAAGAGAAGAGCTCCTTCTCATGCTCCATGGCATTGAACTTTTCGGCAGTACTCTCCAGTCCGTCAGGGTTAGAGGAGGCCAGATAGGGTGCAAGAAGAGCTATAATAAAGGCTGCTGCCAGGCCATAAATAACAAACTTATTCATGAGGTCACCTCCTTTGTCAGAGATGGGAAAAGTTCAGGACTTATTTTCAGGGCTGCATTGACCACAATAGCTGTGATAACGCCCTCTGCTACTAGACCTATTACAGCATGGTAGAGACCCATAAAGAACAACCCTTCCTTAAGCGGAAAAGTTCCAGCTACTGCAAGCTCCACAGCAGTGGCAAGGGCTGAGACAAAGAGGCCAAGCCAGGCACCTATAAAAGAAGCAGTAGTAATATTAAAAGTTTTTCTGGAGTAAATATAGGCATAGTAGCCAACAAAAGTGGAGATTATGCCCATATTGAGAATATTTGCTCCCATTACTGTAAGGCCGCCGTCAGCAAAGAGAAGTCCCTGAATTATCAGCACAAGCGTAAGAAGAAGAACACCTGCCCAGGGGCTACCAAGCAGAATTGCTGTCATAACCCCTCCAACCATGTGCCCCGAGGTACCCCAGGGTATGGGAATATTCATAGCCTGAATGGCAAATACGCCAGCGGCAAGGGTAGCAAAGAGAGGCACAGTAGCTTCATTCATCTCTTCTCTTGCCCACTTCAGAGACCTGGCAATGAAGATTAGCGAAATTATCCAGTAGGCAAGTGCCTGTGTCAGGGGAATAAACCCGTCCGGAATATGCAAATTTATTCACCTCCTCATATTTAGTATTACTTTTTTATGATTTTGTAATACTCTATATATAAAGTTTTTCCTGGACTTATTAACCTAGGCACCAGTAAAAATTCTACAGCTAACCAGGAGGTTGTCAATAAGAGGGAAATAAGATAGTAGCCTACCTCTCCAGAACCTCTCTCACCTTCTCGAAAAGAATTGCCACATCCTCCTTAGGTATCAGGGGGTCCACAATTATATCCCCCTTGAGTCTGAGGTTGAGAGAGGCCATACTCTCTGGAGAAAGAACTGCATAGCCAAGGTTTGCTTTCTTAAAACTGGAATGAGTCTCCTTCTTCACTTCAACCACATAGCAGCGTCTTCTCAAAAAGTAGGGTTTCTTCTCCCCGAAGCTGTAGACTATCACCTGGTCATCCTGATTTATGCCAGTAGCCTCAAGGTCGCTCCTGTGCAGCCCCAGCTCATTGTCCTCCACATCTCCCTCATAAACCTTTGTGGCATATTTGTTGGGCAGCACCTGAGTGAGCATCTCATCCTATGTCAAAAAAATAACATCATAATAAAACTTCAACTTCTCTCTTTAAGCCTTGCTCTCAGAGTATTCAGGAAGAAAATCTGCTTTCTGAACCTTGTAGAAATGAAGTGAATTAAACTTATGATTAAAAGCCCTATTATCACGCTGATAAGAAAATCAACCATGAAGTCATAAGCTTTCATATCTTTTTCTCCTTAATTTCACCTGTACCAGGGGGAAGCATTTTCTGAATTTCATCATGGTTTAGCCTGGAGAGTTTCTCCTTATGTTCCTCTCTGGCTTTTTTAATTAAATATTTTTTTATCTCCTTTGCAAGTTCAAGGCTCTTCTTCCTCCCCGGGACTATAAGAACATAGTAATCTGCCTTCAATGCCACGGCCTTCTCGGGACCAGCTATAACCTTAATTTCATCATCCATAATTACGCCCAGGGCAAGTTCAACCCTGCCAATGCCGTAGTTCCTCTTCCCCCTTATAACAAAAGAACCTTTAGCAAGATACTCACCGCTCTCAGCACGCTTGCTCACCTGCTCTGGCTTTACCCAGTAAACCTCAAGGCTGGCAAAGCTGTACTTCCAGGCCCTCGAGTAGGCTGCTGCAAAGTCAAAGGCTTCCTGTATGGTGCTCTCCGGTACCTCTTTACCCTCTGTCTTTATAACCACTGCAGGGGCACCGTGGATTTCTGCATGAATAAAAATATCACTGGGAGAGCAGTGTTTTTTGAAGACAATCTCATTGCTTGTGGCATCCTTACCCCCAATCACCAAAAAGCCGTCACTGGATACAAACCACCTGAACTTCTCATACCACTCCAGCTTTCTCTTAACCCTCTTCTGGGGCTTGGGCTTCTCAACGCTATAGGCCTCTACACCCTTTGCCTTAATTTCCTTTATCTTGCCCACTGTCTCTCTTACAGCCTTCAAGGCGCCCTGAATCTTATCTCTGAACTTTTTACCTTTTGAGTAGTAAAACTCTGCATTCTCAAAGACATCCTTTCTTATATTCACTTTTAGCTCTTTTCCATCAAGAATAAGTATAATTTCTCCTGTGGCGGGGTTAACATCCTTTACGACAGAAATTTTACTTTCCTTCAGTTTTCTTTTTATTTCCTCCCAGGAATGCTTCTTTCTGGCCTCTCTTATAGTAGTTATCAACTTTTCCACAAGGGTGTAGTGCTGGTAAATAAGGTCACCCATCTCCTTATACTTCCTCTCTCCCTGCAGGTATTTTCTCAGTATAGAGGTCTGGTCCTTTAACCTTGCCCTGTATCTGCCAAGCTCCTCTTCATATTTTTTACGCCTCAGAGCTTCAATGTGGTCAATTTCATAGGTGGTGAAGTAGGTATCGAGAGCTTCATTCATACTCTCAAACTCTTCTGCTCTTTTGTCCCTGTGAATCTCTAGTTTCACAGGAGTTATATCAATAGCTAAATTGTCTTCAAAGATTATTCTGGGTTTATCCTTCCCTACACTATCCTTAAGTTCAAGAATTTTCTCCCTGATAACTTCAGCCTCTTCAAGGGTAATACTTTTCTTTGTCTTTTCTATCCCTGCTCTGAGACAGACCTCCTCGGCATATATCCCGCCAAGACCTAAAGCTGTAGCTAAGGTTCTCACCAGGTCGCCTTTAGAGTTATCTACCATATCCTTAATCTCAGTAGCTTCAAGCTCAAAGGGATTAACACGCTGGGGAGGAAGCTCATATTTAGCCTTTGTAACAACTTCTCTTGTGGTGTAGCGCTTGGGCTTCATCACAGCGAGAATCTCTCTGGAAGAGTTCAGAAGCAAAACATTGCCATTCCCGAAGAGCTCAACTACAAGCAGGTACTCCTCACCTCCCTTACCTTTAAAGGTAAACTCAACAATTCTGTCAAAGCCCACCTGCCTTACTGCGAGAAGAATACCATTGCCTATATACTTTCTGAGGGTCATGACAAACATACTCGGCTTGGGTGGCGAAGGTTTGGGGTAGCCTGTGAGGTGAAGCCTCCTTCCAGCTTCTATCACGAGATCCTTCTTTCCCTCACCTCTAACATTGAGCACAATCTTGAGCTCATCCTTTGTTACCTGAAAAACTTTATTAACCCTTGCGTTAATTATATTCTGAAGTTCCTGAACTTCAGCATAAATGTCAAAACTGCTCATACTCTGCTTCATAAGACCACCTGGTGATAGTTATGAAAAGTGATGTGAAAAGGAAAATTTCACTGGCACACAGCCTCTTTGGCTTAATCTTCGGTATAGCAACTGCCTATCAAATTAACACCACTCTCACTTTTGGAACCACCCTTTTTATAGGCTTGCTCGCTTCTTACCCGCTTTTTATAGCAAGTAGAAAGATTTTAAACCTCAGTGAGAAGGAATTTATGCTCAAGGACTGGCTTTCCACAGGCTTTGTATATTTCTTTATAAGCTGGATTCTTACATGGACTTTTGTCTACAACCTCATCCATTAGCTGGTTTTTCTTCTATTCCCACAACTTCAAAGAATCTTCCAGATATAGCTTCTTCTACCAGCTTCAACAGTGAGGTTTTATCCTTGACTATGCCGAAAAGGCCTAGAGGAATTTTTGCCGCTGCTGCTGTCGCATGGCCACCTGCCTGGCCTATGTTGCCAAAGGCTCTGTGCATCACATCGCCAAGATTAATCCTGATATCCTTATTTCTCCCCGAGATGTAGATGACATCCTTACCTATGCCATAAACAAGGACAGTGGAGATACCTTCGAGATTCACAAGATATTCAGCAGCCTGAGGTAGAGTGTCCCTGTCTCTGATAAAGCCTACATTGGAGAGCAGAAAGCTTCCCTTTATTTTTCTGTTTCTTATGGCTTCACTGAGAACATCAAGAGTTTCAGCACTCATTAGTGGAGTTTCAATTTTTATTAAAAGTTCCTGGCTTGCTCTGGGATAGAGATAAGCTACAGCCTTTAAATCCTCACTGGTTGTAGCTCTTGTGAAGTTCTTGGTATCTGTCTTAATGCCATAGAGCAGAGCAGTGGCAAGGTCTTCTGTTATTTCAATACCAAGGGATACCAGATATTCAGTGAGTATTGTTGATGTTGCACCCAGCTCTGGCCTTATATCCCAGTAATCAGCATCAATCTTCTCTACATCAAAGGGATGGTGGTCGATAATAATATTTACCTTTGTTCCTCTTGGCAGGGAATTGTTCTCTCCTGGAACTGAAGATTCTATAAGAGCAATCTTTCCATAATCCCTGATGTCTCTAACCTTGGCTATAGGAATAAGATTCAGTCCTAAAAGATTAACAAGAGCCTTATTCTCCTCATGCCCTATCTCACCGCCATAAATCAGGTCTGACTGAATATTTAGAGACTCAGCTATCTTCTTAAGAGACATACCACAGGCAATAGCATCAGGATCAGGGTTATCCTGAAGCACAATAGCAAGACCCTTTTCACCTGCCTCTTTTATAATCTTCTTGAGTTGCTTAAGTTTCCTGTTAAGCTCCAGCTCATTTAGAGACTCAATTGCTTTCTCAGCAACTACATAGGAGGGGTAAATCACAAGGTCAATATCTAAATCCTTAAAATCTTCCGGACTACTATCTTTATCTGCTCTTACCACTATTGCAATAGTGTCACTCAGGTCTCTAACAACCCTGGCTGCCTTCAGATTAAGATCCAGGTTAGTGGTGAGAATAAAAGCAGCTTCAACTTTCTCAACACCTGCAGCCTTTAAGGTTTTTATATCAGTTATATCACCCTGAATAACATTGGTAAAACCCCTCTCTTTTAATACATCAATTCTTTTCTTATCACTATCTACAATAATTAATTCCTTTTTTCTTTCCTTTAGTCTTTCAGATGCATAGTAGCCTGATGTTCCACAGCCAAGTATTGCATACATAATATCACCCTACAGAGCTCTCAGCAGGTCTGCTCTTGTAATTATCCCCACAAGCCTGTTATCCTCCATAACAGGAAGGCGATTTATATTCCGTTTCCTCATGAGTCTGGCTGCCTCAGATATGTCTGCCTCTGGTGATACTGTAATTACAGACTTACTCATAATATCTTTTACTCTCAGCTTTCCAACAGACTCCATCTTTTTAAGAAAATCGTCAAGATTAAGTTTGACTCTAATAGGAAGTTCAATTAAATCAAGTGGGCTGGGTAGTAAAGTGTTCAGGCTAATCTCCTTCTCCTCAAGAGCTTTAAGAAGGTCAGCCTCACTGAGTATGCCAACAACATTATCCTTCTCCACCACTGGAGCACCACTTATCTTATGCTCCCTTAATTTCCTTGCAGCTTCTTCAAGGCTACTATCAGCCTCTATAACAACAACATCTCGTGTCATAAAATCTTTGACTTTCATATCAATACCTCATGGATGAAGACCCGGGCTGAGAAGACCAAGAGTCTCCTCATAGCCCAGCATCAGATTCATATTCTGTATTGCCTGCCCCGAGGCGCCCTTAACAAGATTGTCAATTACTGACACAATTATTGCTCTCTCCCTCTCAATATCCACCTCAAAGCCTCCAATATCAACAAAGTTGGAGCCCCTCACAGCACTGAGCCTTGGAATTTCGCCAGTCTCAAGCAATCTCACAAAGGGTTCTCCTGAGTAGAAGTCTGCAAAAACTTCTCTTATCTCTTCAGATGTTGCCTCCTCACTGAGGAAGCAGTGAATTGTACTTGAAATTCCCCTTATCACAGGAATTATGTGGGGCACAAAGGAAACCTTAACTCCGTCAGCAATCTTATTAAGCTCCTGCTCAATCTCTGGCAGGTGCTGGTGCCTTGTAACCTTGTAGGCAAGAATACTCTCATCTGCATTGGGGAAGTGAGTTACCGGCTTTGGCTTAACACCGGCTCCAGAGATTCCGCTTTTGGAATCTGCAACAATTTTATCAACAATATTCTTCTCAACAAGAGGAGCCAGACCAAGAATTACACTTGTAGGATAGCAGCCTGGATTTGCCACAAAGCTGGCCTTCTTTATTTCCTCTCTATGAAGCTCAGGCAAACCATAGACTGCCTTAAGCTCAGGTGCAGTGTGCTCTTTCCCATAGTAGCTCTCATAAACCTCAATATTATCAAACCTGAAGTCGCCACTCAGGTCAACAACCTTCAATCCAGCTTCCACCAGCTCAGGAGCTACCTTCATACTTGTACCGTGAGGCAGAGCCAGAAAGACAAAATCGCAGCGCTCCACAATCTGCTCCAGACCGGGATTTTCAAACTTAATATTAACAAGTCCTCTAAGGTTGGGATGGGCAGCCTCTACTTTCTTCCCCTCAAAGCTTCGAGAGGTGGCAAGTGCAATTTCAACCTTACTGTGCTGATGGAGAAGACGGAGAAGTTCACCTCCCGTATAACCTGAGGCTCCAATAATTCCCACCTGCATATCAACACCCTTCAATAACTTTATAGCAATAATCAATTTTAAATTTAACCTATATATACTATATCTTCATCCTCACTTTCTTTCTTCATAAAACCGAGATTCTCCATCATCTTCTGCTCCATGGATTTTGACTGTTCAAATTTTTTCCTGTCAGCCTTTCCTTTCTTCTTTAAATTCTCAAGGTCAAGCTCAATATTCAGGAGTTTTGTTAAAACCTTGAGCACAGCCCTTGAAGCTTCATGATCAATATAAAAGCCTGAAGTTTCCCCCATAAGACATAGCCCTGGGATTCCCTTTAACTTTCCAAGACTCAGCAGAAGCCCCGAGACGCCCACAATCTGCCCTTCAGTCTCTCTTTCAACTACAACCCCAAGCTCCTCCAGAGTGGATATATATTTTCTATCTGTTACAGCACCATATACCTTTGGTTTATCAACAGTTCTCCCGACTCCAAGACCGCCCAGGGTATAAATTTCAGAAACTCCAAATTTCTGTGCCACATTTAGAATTTCATTTGAAAGTCTGTACTGGCCCTCAGGAGTAGTGCCCTGAGTGTTGCCAGTTATAAATATTAAATCCCTCTGTTCTTCCTTCTCAGCTTTAAAGAAATAAAACTCATTCTTCATCTCCTCAATAGTACCACTTTTTCTAATTAGTACATGAGGTGGAAAATTAGTTGAATAAAGCCTTGCAAACTTCTTTGCCTTTAGCTCCCTGATAAGATGTCTGACAGCTATCTTTCCTACATGTCCAATTCCTGGGAGTCCCTCAATAAGTACAGGTTTATTAAGCTCAGGTTTCCTGGTAAAAATTACTTTAATTTCCTTCAATTTCCTTTCTCCTGTATATTTCTAACTTTAGCTTTCTTCTATACTTACCATAAGTGTCTTCTGGAGAAAATCTGGGCGGATGAGGAGAAGAAGTTGGCAGTGTGCAGTTAGGGCACTTGTCCTTGAGAGTATAAATCCTGCACTTTTTGCACACTCTAAACATTTCCATCAGTTCTTTTCCTCTTTTAACTCGCGATAAAACTGCCCTTCACCACCAAAGCTTTTGATTACCTCAATGGCTCTATTGGCAGCTTTCCTGAGAGCCTCCTCAGCTATTTTATATTCAGGAGCCTCAACTTTAATTCTGTATCTGGGGGAGCCCATATAGATTATATCAAGCTTTATCTCTTCGTTGGTTCCCTCTTCTCTTGCTTTTATCAGTGCTTCCCTTATTGCCTCTACGCCGTCTGCCTTGAAGCACCTCAGGTCAACATAACCTGTAATCTCAACACTGGGTATGGTGACATTTTCCTGAGCTATTTTTACCAGCTCTGGAACCCACTCTTCTGGTATTTCAACATCCTTGAGAGCTTCCTCGCCCAGAAGGGTTATTTCTTCAAGAGCACCATAAATCTCGCCAAAATGCTCTTCGAGGACAAAGCCCACCTCTTTGTAGGCATCTTCAAGAGTTTTTCCAAGGTTGGTTGCTGCCATCTCAAGAAGCTTCTCCGCCTTCTGAGCCCTCTTCCACTCCTGGAGCTTGTTTTTCTTGGCAGATTCGCTAACTCGCCTGAGAGAAAGGTCTATGTGACCCTTCCTTCTGTCCACTCCCATTACCTTGGCTACTGTCTTCTGCCCCTCCTTGACAAAGTCCCTTATATTCTTTATCCAGGTAGAAGCTACTTCAGATATGTGAATATATCCTTCCTTGCCCCCATACTCATCGAGCCTAGCAAAGGCTCCATAGGGGTACACCTTTGTTATTGTGCACACCACTAAATCGTTTTCTTCCGGGAAGGGCTCCCTCTTGAGTACCAATAACCTCACTCCAGTACAGATACTATTTTTGTAAGAATTCTGGCTTTTCCGCCTGTTGGCTCAGCCAGAGTCTTACCGCACACCTGACAGGTTACTCTGACTGAGGCAGAGCCAAACATTACCTGCTCATTTCCGCAGTCGTTACACTTCACCTTTAAGAATCTTGACCTGGGCTTTGGAATAAGCTCCTCCATAATTACGCCTCCAGCTCAAATTTTTTGACTCTAAAGCCCTTAACACTGTGAGCCTTCTTGCATTCTTTGCACCTGAGGATTAAGGCCACTCTCTTGGTGGGCTTTGCGCCACTGGGCAGAGGTCTTGGAAAGCCACCATAACCCTTGAGCACTCTTCTGAACTGCCTCTGCCCGGCCTTCAACTCGCTGGCCTTGCGCTTCTTTACCCTGAGCACCTCGTGCACAGTATGCTTCTTACAGCTTGGACAGTAAGTTCTCTTTTCCTTTGGCATCTTCATAATCATACCTCACTGAGCTAATAATAATGCAGAAGAAATACTTTTAAGTCTTTCCCTGGTTAACGTCTGCAAACAGCTGGTGTAGTAAGGTGTGAAGTAGTTTTAAGT